>QHVP01000614.1 GCA_003222295.1 Acidobacteriota bacterium
CGCGAGACGCTCCTGGCCGCCGCCGCGGGCAAGGGCAAGCATGACGTCGAGGAGCTGTTGGCGAGCTGGTTCCCGCAGCCGGACGTGTCGCCGTCGGTGCGGAAGCTGCCGAGTCGGGTCGTGGCGAACGATTCGGCTGCTCCTGGCGAGGCGAAAGTGATTCCCGCCGGTCCTCTCGTGGCCGCTTCGTCGACGATCGGAGATGCCGCGGGTGCCGTGGGCGTCGGGAGCACTTCGAGCGGCCTGCCATCGAGACCCGCGCTCGTCCGGCCCCTCGCGCCCGAGCGCTACGAGGTCCGGTTCACGGCCGATGCGGAGACGCGGGCCCTCTTGCGGGAAGCCCAGGACCTCCTGGGTCACGCTGTACCCACGGGAGACCTCGCCACGGTGGTCCATCGTGCTCTTACCGTGCTCGTCGCGGACCTCAAGCGCCGGAAGTTCGCGGCCACGTCGAAGCCGCGAGCGGGTCGTGTTCCCAGCGCGGGGTCGGATGCCGTGCCTGCGGCCGTGCGCCGCGAAGTCGCCGCACGCGACGCCAGCCGCTGCGCGTTCGTAGACGCGGACGGGCACCGATGCGGCGCGCGCCGCTTCCTCGAGTTTCACCACGTGGTGCCGCGAGCCGTCGGGGGTGGCGGCACCGTCGCGAACATCCAGCTTCGCTGTCGCGCCCACAACGGTCACGAGGTCGATCTCTTCTTCGGGCCCGGCAAGCGCCGGACGAGGGAGTCGACGCGCGCCGGTTCCGCCGCCGCTCGGGAGGTGCAGGCGGCCGGCTTCGACGCGGAGGGCGCACGTACCCGTTCCGGAACGGCTGCGAGGCGGATTCTCAGCGGATAGGTCTCGAGCGCCGTGGACGGAACGGCGCGCGCCTACGAGGGGCCGCCGCGGATCTCGGCCAGCGTGCGTGCGACGTCGGGTTGCTGCGGGTCCAGGCGCAGCGATTCGCGGAGCGCAGCCTCGGCACCCGTGCGGTCGCCGAGGGCGAGCTTGGTAAGGCCGAGTCCGTTGAGGGCCATCGTCGTCCGCGGACCCGCGGCCAGCGCCCGCTCGAAGTACGGCATGGCATCCGCCGGGTGGCCGGTCGAGGACAGGGCTCCGGCCAGGTACAGGAGCCCCTCCGCGTTCGCGGGCTCGCGATCGACCGCCTTGCGGAACAGCGCGATCGCCTCGTCCGCGCGGCCGGCCCGCATGCGCAGCACGCCGATCTTCGTCATCGCGCCCGCGTCCGCGGGATCGATCTCGAGAATGCGGCCGTAGCGGGAGGCCGCGGCGTCGAGACGGCCCTCCAGGAGCGCGAGGTCGCCGAGACCGCGCAGGGCCTCGATGTGGTCGGGGACGAGCGTGAGGACGTGCTGGTAGGCGGCGGCCGCCTCCGCGTTCTGGCCCTGCTTGATGTGGACCTCGGCCAGCGAGAGCCAGGGCTGCGGGAACCTGGGGTTCTCCCGGGCCGTGCGCCGGAGGACCTCGACCGCCTCGGGGAGGCGATTCGCGAAGCGCAGGTTGTCGCCGAGCACGATCGCGTCCTCGACCGTGAGCTGCCCCTCCTTCTCGAGGCCCCGCAGCACCTCGATGGCACGCGCGTGCTGCCCGGCCGCCTCGTAGGCCACGGCGATGGTGCGCCGGGCCATGAGCAGGCCGGGGTCGTCGGCGAGCACGGACGTGAGATCGCGGACGGCCGTGGCGGGATCGGTGCGGGCCAGGGACATGCCCCGGTTGATCCGCGGCAGGAGACGGACGCCGTCCTTGGGATCGCGGGCGGTGGCGCCGCTCGAAGGCTGCGCGCGTCCGCCCGCGACATAGCCCAGGGCCTCCAGTCGCTCCGCGGTCTCACCGTCGACCTGCGCCGCCGCGGCGGGAGGCGGACGCGAGAGGGCCAGGGCCAGCTTGCGCCGCAGCTCTTCCGCTTGCGCGCCCTGCTCGCCCAGGCGATTCGTCGTCTCCTTCGCGTCCGCGGCCAGATCGTAGAGCTCGGGACGTGGCGCCTCGATGAGCTTGAGGCGCGCCGTGCGCAGGGCGTGCAGGGGCGCCCATCCGAACTCGCGCTCGGGGTAGAGCGTCTCCGCGTACGACGGCGCGTCGCTCATCTCCCTCCCCTCCAGCGCGGGGCGCAGCGACCGCCCTTCGATGGCGGGCGGGATGGGCAACCCGGAATAGTCCAGGAGCGTGGGCAGCACGTCGATGCCGCGGGCCACGGTATCCGGGACCCGTCCCGCGGCGATGCCCGGACCCGCCACGATCCACGGCACCCTCAAGGTGGCGTCGTACACGAAGAGGCCGTGCGTGCCCTCGCCGTGCTCGCCCAGGCTCTCGCCGTGATCGGCGGTGGCGAGGACGATCGTGCGCACGAGCGCGCCCTTCTCTTCCAGACCGCGCAGCAGGCGCCCGAGCTGCAGGTCCACGAACGCGATCTCGCCGTCGTAGGGAGCAGCGCGGAATCGCTCGGCCAGATCACCCGGCGGCTCGTAGGGGGCGTGGGGATCGTAGTAGT
>QHVP01000615.1 GCA_003222295.1 Acidobacteriota bacterium
TTTTGCGTTCACGACCGTCGCTTCGCTGGCCTACCGTGCCGGCCAACTCGCCGAAGCCGGCCGCGCGTTCCGCCGGGCGCTCGAGCTCAACCCGGATCGTCCCGCGGTGCGCCAGAACTACGGCAAGCTGCTTCGAGACATGGACCGGCTGGACGAGTCGGAGAAGGAGCTGCGGCTGGCGCTCGCGCAGACGGACGGGGTCGACGTGCGCACGCGGGCGAGTCTGGCCGAGACCCTGGCCGGTCTGGGCAAGACGGAGGAGGCGGTTCAACTCGTGGCGGACGCGGTGCGCATCAAGCCGGGGGATACGGAGACGCTCGCTGCGCAAGGCCACGTGTTCGCCGCCCAGGGCCGGCTCGACGACGCGGCGAAGAGCCTGGAGGCGGCCGCGGCCGGCGGAGACCCCGATCCGCGGATCGAGCTGGCGCGGGTGCACGTCCGGCGCGGCGACCTCCCCCACGCCCGCGAGGCGGCGGAGACCGTCCTCCGCGCCAACCCGGCCCATCCATGGGCGCTGGCCGTGCTCGGCCAAGTCCGGGTGCTCGAAGGCGGCCGCAACGAGGGCCTCGCCCTGCTGCGCCGGGCGGAGGAGGCGCACCCGAAGCGTCCCGAGGCCTGGCTGAGCCTGGCCGAGGGGTTCGAGGCGGCGAAGGATCCGGCCTCCGCCGCGAGGTGCCGCCGGGCGGCGCGGGCCCTGCGCGAGAGGTGATCAGCGGCGGAACCGCGGGTCTTGCGGGAACCGGCCCCGCCCGCGGGCCGCCCACTGGCGGGCCCCCTCCGCGTCGCCGAGGTCCGCGAATGTCTTCACGACCGTCCAGTAGACGTCGCGCCCCGCGTGTGGCGTGCTGCCCACGAGCCCTTCCAGCGTCGCGCGCGCGTCCGCGTCGCGGCCTTGCGAGCGATAGAGCATGGCCAGGCCCACCCGGCCCTCGCGTGACCAGGGGACGGACGCGATCTCGGCCTGGAACTCGCGCTCCGCCTCCCGCTCGCGGCCCAGCCGCGCCAGGCAGTCGGCCATGCGGGCGTGGAGGTCGAGCACCACCGAGCCCTTCTGCAGCCGGTTGGCCTCCTCCGCCTGCCGGAAGGAAGCGAACGCCTCCTCGTAGCGGCCGCCGCGCTGGGCCACGATGCCGAGCGCGTAGTGGCTCATCACCCGCCGCGGATCGGCCTCCAGGCTGCGGCGCGCGAATTCGGCCGCCTGGTCGGGCCGGTTCAGGTCGAGCATGACCTGCGCCATTTTCTCGTAGGCCTTGCCGGGCTCGCGCCGGGCCGCGATCTCGAGATGCGTCAGGGCGGTGTCGCGCCGGCCGTCGAGGACGAGGAGCGGGGCTAGCGCCAGGTGCGGCTCGGCGCTGGAGGGATCGAGCGCGATCGTACGATCGAGCGCTTCGATGGCCTCTTTCCGGCGGTCCATCTCGGTCAGCGTCGCCCCCAGCATCTCCCAGGCGTCGCGCATGTCGGGGTTGGCGCGCACCACCTTGCGCAGCTGGTCGCCCGCTTCCTGCCGGCGTCCGGCCAGGCGGAGGGACAGGCCGGTCTTGAAGTCTTCGTAGGCCTGGATGTGGTCCTTGGGGTCGGGCCGCGGGCCGGAGGACAGGTGCGCCCCCGCCGATCCCACGTAGCCGAGCGCCTGCAGCTTCTCGCGCACGTCGCTCGGCACCTCCTCGGGGGCGGAAGCGGCGCCGCCCGCGCCACCCTGCTCGAGCCAGGTGTTCATGGCCGTGGCCACGCTCGCCCGCTCCGCCGCGAGGTTGCGCTGCTCGGCCTTGTCGCTCGCGAGGTCGAACAGCTCCGGACGAGGAGCACGCACGTAGCGGTACCGCCCCTCGGTGGCCGCGAACAGCTCGCTCCAGCCGAGGTGGTAGCGCGGATAGAACGTCTCGGAGTACACGGCATGCCCGGAGCCCGAGCCGGAGAGCGCGCCCCGCAGGGAGACGCCGTCGAGGCCTTTCGCTTCGAGGCCGGCCAGATCGAGCAGCGTGGGCGCGAGGTCGGCCTGGGCCACCGTGCCCGCCACGCGCGTGCCGCCGTGGACGCCGCGGGGCAGGCGCAGGACGAGCGGAATGTGCACGGCTTCGCGGTAGAGGAAGATGCCGTGCTCCGCCTCGCCGTGGTCGCCGAGCCCCTCCCCGTGGTCCGAGGTCACGGCGATGATGGCGCGGTCGTAGAGGCCGCTCGTCTCGAGGGCCCCGAGCAGGCGCCCGACGAGCTCGTCCGCGTAGGCGACCTCGCCGTCGTAGGGGAGGGCGTGGCCGCGGTAGGCTGGCGGCGGCGTGTAGGGCGAGTGCGGCTCGTAGAGATGGAGGAACGCGAAGAAGCGCGCGCCCTTCTGGGCAGAGATCCAGCGCGAGAGCGCCTCCACCGCGACGGCGCCGTCGCGCTGGAGGTTGCCGATGGACTCCGTCCCCCCTTCCACCTCGATGGCGTCGTCGTAGAAGTCGAAGCCCTGCGCGATTCCCGTCGTCGCCCGCAGGACGTAGGCGGAGACGGCCGCCCCCGTGTGCAAGCCGGCCGCCTTGAAGCGAGTGGCCAGCGTGGCGTGATCGGGAGAGAGCCGGAAGCCGATGTTGTCGCGAACGCCGTGGTGCGGGGGCAGGAGGCCGCTCAGCATCGAAGCGTGCGCGGGCAGCGTGAGGGGACAGTGGCTGTAGAGCGCGTCGAAGACGATGCCCTCGCGGCCGAGGCGGTCGATGTGGGGGGTGGACCCCGCCCCGTATCCGTAGAGGGGCAGATGATCCGCGCGCAGGGTGTCGATCGAGATGACGACGACGGGCGCATCCGGCAACACGGAGGCGGAGCCGCCGGAAGACCGGCAGGCCCAGAGGGTCGCGCCCGCGAGAAGCGTCGTGAGCGCCGCGCGCCGCATTCCTCGGGCGATCTTACCCCGAGCCCCATCGTGGCCGCGTGCTAACATCGGCGGCTCCGGCATGAAGGACATCGTCACCGCCGAAGACGTCCAGTCCGTGCCGCCGGGAGGCGAAGTCACGGCCGCGCCGGGCGCGATCGTGACGCCCTGGGCCCGCGAGATGGCGGCCTCGCGCGGCGTGCGCATCGTGCAGGGCCCCGCGCGCACCGACGGCCAGGTGGTGGCCCTGGGCGCCGACCACGGCGGGTTCGCGCTCAAGGAAGAGATCAAGACCCATCTGACCCGCCTGACCCATCTGACCCGCCTGGGCTACCGGTTCCACGACCTCGGCACCTTCTCCACCGAGCCCGTGGACTATCCCGACGTCGCGCTGGCCCTCGCGCGCGCGGTCCGCGCCGGCGATGCCCGCCTCGGCATCCTGGTGGACGGAGCGGGGATCGGCTCCGCCATGGCCGCCAACAAGGTGCCGGGCGTGCGCGCCGCGCCCTGCACGGACGAAGCGGCCGCGCGCAACGCGCGCGAGCACAACGATGCCAACGTCCTCACCCTCGGGTCGAAGTTCGTGGACGCGACGCGCATGCAGGGGATCGTGGAGGCCTTCCTCACCACGCACTGCACGGAGGAACGGCACGCCCGCCGCGTCGGCAAGATCAAGGCCATCGAGGAGTCGTACTTGAAGGAGCCGAGGCTGCGGTGAGCGACGCGTTCCTGGTCGACCGCATCGTCCGCGCCGTCCTCGCCCAGATGGGCGGGGGCGCGGACGAGCCGCCCTGCGCCTGCCACTCCGCGCCGGGGGGCTGCTGTCCCGACCGCCTCGGACGGCTGGTCGGCCACGGGGCCGCCCGCTTCGGACTGCAGGCCGGGACCCACCTCTACTCGCGGGAGATCGCCCGCACCATCGACCACACCCTGCTCAAGCCGGAGGCCACGCGCGCGCAGATCGAGCAGCTCTGCGCGGAGGCGCGCGAGCACGGCTTCGCCACCGTGTGCGTGAACCCGACCTGGGTGCCGCTTTGCGCCGAGCTGCTGCGTGGATCGGAGACGCGCGTCTGCACCGTCGTGGGCTTTCCCCTGGGCGCCACCTTCCCCGAGGTCAAGGCCTTCGAGGCCGCGCGCACGGTCGCGGAAGGCGCCTGCGAGGTGGACATGGTCCTGAACGTGGGCGCGCTCAAGTCCGGCGACTACCGGCTGTGCGAGCGCGACGTGGCCGCGGTCGTGGAGACCAGCCACCGCGGCGGGGCCATCGTCAAGGTGATCATCGAGGCCGCGCTCCTCACCGACGACGAGAAGGTGAAGGCCTGCGTGGTGTCGAAGGCGGGCGGCGCCGACTTCGTGAAGACCTCGACCGGCTTCGGCCCCGGCGGGGCGACCGCCGCCGACGTCGCGCTCATGCGGCGCGTGGTCGGCCCCGACATGGGCGTGAAGGCCGCGGGTGGCGTGCGCGACCTGAGGTCGGCGCAGGCCATGCTCGACGCGGGGGCAGACCGCATCGGCGCGAGCGTGGGCGTGAAGATCGTCCAGGAGAGCCGCGGGGCGGCCGTCGCCGCAGGCCCTTCCGGGTACTGAATCTACCGCGCGCTGACGACGCGGGCGACGTAGCTCTCGGCGGTCGGTCGCGGGTCGAGGCCCACGACGCGCGCGTACTCCTGGACGAACCCGCGCAGGTAGACGGGCGCGGGCAGCACGTCCTTCCGCTCCGCTTCGATGTACTCGAGGTACCGGATCCCGACCTTGCTGGCCGTCGCGATCTCGCGCAGCGAGATCCCGCGCGATTCGCGGAAGCGCTTGAGGTCAGGGCCGGTCACGGGGTCGGGCAGCACGACGACCGGAGCGCGCCCGGTCCCGGGCGGCGGAGGGGGCGCCGCCGCGAGGGGAGGAGAGCTGGCTTCGGAGACGAGGCCGAGGGCCACGTCGTAATGGTGCCGCCGCGATGGGTCCCGCAGCACCCCGTAGGCGGCCTCGACACGCTCACGCGCCTGTTCCCGCTCCTCCGTGTCGAGCAGCGAGTAGGTGGCGAGGGCGTCCGCGTCGTAGAGGCCGGCGGCATGGCGGTACGCCCGCTCGATCTGCTCCGGGGTGGCGCGAGGGCCGATCCCGAGGACGCCGTAGTGGGTCTCGGCGGGAGCGCTCACCAGGTCAGGGCCAGCGTCTCGCCCTCCACCAGGCTGCGGGCGATCTGGCGTGTCTCCAGGGCGGGCGCGCTGTCCGGGTCCTTTTCCGCGAAGAGGCGCCGCTGGCGCACCGCGCGCCACACCGCGTCATCGTAGTGGACGTAGCCGGCGTAGCTCGCGCGCACGCCGAGGTGGCGCGCACAGGCGGTGACGAGCTGGTGGCCGACCGCGATGTCCGCCGGCGAGCGGACCTGGTTCACGATGAAGCGCGGATGGAACTCGCCCAGCTCGCGGCGCAGGCGCGCCACCGCCGCCGGATCCTCCCGCTCCACCGCCGCCAGCAGGTCCAGGGGCGTGCGGATGCCCTGGGTGCTCTTCTGGTCGAGGGCGGCGTCGATCACCTCCCGCACCGCCGGGTTGGGAGCGGCGTTGCGGAGCCGCCGGTAGAGCGCGCTCTTGATGAAGCGATAGCCGTTCTCGATCGAAGTGGGCTCGGGCACCACCGCCAGCAGGGAGACGTCGGAGATCAGGAAGAAGTCGATGATGTTGTGCGACGTGCCCGCGCCGAGATCGATGAGGACGATGTCGACGTCGAGGCCGCGGAGCTTGCTCAGGACGCGCACCTTCTGCTGGTAGTTGATGTTGGCCGCGCCCAGGACGTCGGAGGCCCCGCTGATGAGACGCAGGCGCGGGAAGGGCGTGTCCACCACCACGTCCTCGATGCGCTCGACCCGCCGCAGGATGAAATCGCCCAGGGTGCGGGAGGGGCCGGGCACGCCCAGGCAGGTATGGAGGTTCGCGCCGCCGAGATCGGCGTCGACCAGGACCACGCGCTTGCCCAGGCGCGCGAGCTGCCATCCGAGCGAGGCGGCGAGCAGGGACTTGCCGATCCCGCCCTTGCCGCCGCCGATCGACCAGATCTGGCGCCGCACCGGGCGCGGGAGAGCGAGGGCGAGGGCTCCGCTCAACGGAACGTCACGCTTGCGAGCACCGCGTCGAGCAGGGCCCGGGTGGGGGCCGACTTCTTCCAGAGGGGCAGCGGCGCGTAGGTGATCGCGCACAGCGAGGATCCGTTGCCCACGATGGTCACGTTGCGCTGCCGCCACTGCCGCTGGCCCAGGATGGGCTTGTCGTAGGTCACGACGAAGGCCGAGTCCAACGCGCGGCGGTCCCCGATGACGCCGCCCACGAAGTCGTACTCGTAGCGGACGACCGGATCCATGTCCATCGCGCCCGCCAGCCGCTCCAGCATGCAGACGCCGTGCAGGCTGTCGTAGCCGCTCTCGCCGTCGCGGTAGACGAACCGCACGGCCACGCCGTCCCCCGCCGCGTTGACGACTTCCGGGTTCTCCGACGGGCTGTCGACCTTCCATCCCTCCGGAGTGCGGAAGGCGAATCCGCCGGAGAGGTGACGATGCTGCGCAGGCAGCGGCGGCGGCGGAAGCCGCTTGTCCGCGGCTGCGGCCGGAGCCAGGGACATCACTGACACGGCGGCCAGGAGCAGGGTCGCGACGACACGCCCGCTCCGGTTGCGGGAAGGATCCCACGCAATGGTGACCGGGCCGCGCATTCGCGATGTGTGCGAAGACTAGCTGAACTCGCCCTGGCGGGCAAATGGGCTTGCACGGCTCAGGCATTACCTGAGCACGGTCTGTCCCGTGGTCTCGCCCAGGCTACGGCGTCGGCTGATCAGGACGGCCTCCAGCACGCCCGCGGCGATCGCGCGTGCCTTGTCCGAGACACGGGCGGGATCGATGCTGGGGCCGCGCGGATCGATGTCGCCGATCTTGATCCCGGCCGGTACCTCGACGCCGTCCGCGATCAGGCCGCGCACCAGGCCCGCGATGGCCGCCCGCACCGGCTCGGCGTCCACGAGTCCCAGGACCTGGCCCGGGATCACGGCGTCGCCGATGCGGGCCTGCGAGAGGAACCGGCCCGGACCCGGCGCCCGCACGACGCGCTTCTCCGTGTAACCGAGCACGGCCGCGGGCCGCATGCTGTCCGGCTCGGCCGATCCCGCCCAGAGCACGCGTCCGAGGTCCGGGCCGCGCTGCGTCTCGATGACGGCGTGGACGTCGTCGCCCGCGACGAAGCCGGGACCGAGGCCGATCACGAGGGCGGCATCGCCGCGCGTCGTTTCCCGGTTGTGCTTCTGCATGCGCGCGTCGACGAGAGCGTAGGGCCGGAGGCGCGCGAGGACGGCCCCCTCGGGATCCACGGCCACGGCGACGAAGTCCGCCGCGGGGCCGAGCTGCGCGACGGGGGAGCGCCGGGCCACCACGCCCTCCACGACGCTCTCGCCCGTGAGTACGGCCTCGGAGAAGGCCACGAGCCGGCGCACGGCCAGCGGCTGGGCCCGCTCCAGGACGACGACCGGGAAGCCGGACAGGAAGAGGAGGCGCGCGGCGGCCGTCCCCAGTTCCCCGCCGCCCCTCACGACCACGGGCGCCGTCGCCATCATGGCCGCTAGCGGAGGGCCTTGAAGCGTCCGGACAGCTCCATCTTGAGCGACTTCACCTCGGCGGGGGCGACTCCGCGGCGCACCGCGATCATCTCCGCGAGCACGCTCACCGCGATCTCCTCGGGCGTGACCGCCCCGAGCTGGAGTCCGAGCGGCGCATGGATGGTGGCCAACTCCTCGGCGGAGACCCCGCGCTGTTCGAGCGCCGCCGCAATGTGCACGAACTTGGGGCGGCTGGCCAGGAGGCCGAGGAAACACAGCCCCTTCCCGAGGCAGGCGGCCAGGGCCTCCTCGTCACCCTTGTGCCCACGGGTGACGACGATCGCGTAGGTGTGGGGGCCGAGCGTCATGCGGCGGGCCGCCGCCGCGAAGTCGTCGACGATCACCGCATCCGCTTCCGGGAAGCGGTCGCGGTTCGCGAACTTGATGCGGTCGTCCGCCACTTCCACGCGGAAGCCGGCCGCCTTGGCCATGCGGGCCAGGGGTTGGGCGACGTGGCCGGCACCGAACAGGCAGAGAGTCGGAGTCCCCTCGATCGGCTCGATGAAGATTTCCATGCGCCCGCCGCAGATCAGCCCGTCCTCACCGGCCTGATCGGCGGTCAGCTCGTAGGACGCGACCTGCGAGCGCCGCTCGTCGATGGCCTGGCGCGCCCGCCACGTCATCTCCGCTTCGACGCATCCGCCGCCGATGGTGCCGACGATGCGGCCATCGGCGTACACGACCATCTTGGCCCCCGCCTTCTGCGGGGTCGAGCCTTCGGTCGAGATCACGGTGACCAGCGCCGCCTTCTCCCCGGCCTCGGTGGCCCGCAGCGCGGCCTCGAAGACGTCCTTCATCGCTCGAAGGATAGCAGATGGACGGAGCTACTCCGTCATGCGCTCCGACCGCTGCCGGATCCACTCCATCGTGAAGCTGCCGAGGAAGTAGCCGAGCACGAAGCTGCGGATCTTCGTCCAGGAGGGCTGCATGTACAGCTCGGCCAGCCACAGCGCGCTGGTGATGAGGATCGCCGTCAGGATGATCCGAAGGGGGGTCCGGCTGCGACCGCGTCGTTCTTCCATGAAGACAGATTAGGCCAGCTTGCCGCCCGTGTGCGGCGCGGGAGCGCGAGTCCCGCGCGCGGAGGGTTGCGATCTCTAGCGGGTGGCCCGCCGCGTCGGCGGCCACGTGCGCACCGCGCCCGATCGCGCCGACCCCGCCGCCACCCAGTGGTACGGAGGAATGAGCCGGGCGGCCAGGCGCGCGGCCACGTCGAGCATCCGGTCGTCTTCCGCCTTGTTGAGGAAGACGCCGGCGCGCGCCCGGGCGGGGACGCGCGACGGGTAGCCGTCCTGGTGGCGGAGGGCCGTGGCCAGGCAGTCCTCGTCCACGGCCTCGCCCGCTTCGACGCCGGTCGCCGCGCGCACCAGCTCGACGCGGTGCACGCGCTCCTCGTCCAGCGGCTGCTCGAGGGCGTCCATCGCGCACATCACCACCACCAGGGTCGTCGAGGCGGGGATGACGGGCTCGTGGGGGGCCGGCACCTTGAGCGACCGGCCTCGCGCGCCGTCGGCCTCGACGAGCACCAGGTCGGCGAGCGGCGCGAGCATGTCCACGCGCGCGGGCGCGATCCCCTCGAGCTTGTCCGGACGCCCGCGCCGGCCGATCAGCGTGGCCCGACCCTCGCGCGCCAGCGTCTCTCCGAGCGCCACCAGCGTGCCGGCGCTGTCCTCCTCGACGAGGACCGGCCCCGTGACCTCCTCTTCCAGCGTGCCCATGTGGGTGGTGGTGGTCACGAGGACGGTGAGCCCGCAGGCCCGCGCTTCCGACGCGATCCGATACGCCAGCGTCGTCTTGCCCCCGGCGCCGACCAACGCCACCACGTCCCCGCGGACGATGCCGAGGGCCCGCAGGATCACTGGCCGGTGTAGGCGAGGACGAACAGACCGCCGGAGATGTCGCTGGCGACGATCAGGTTCGAGGCGGGAAAGATGTACGCCCCCCACACTCCGTTGAAGCCGCCCGAAGGCCCGGGATAGGTGTCGTAGGAGCCGATCACGCGCGGCTGCTCGGGATTGCGGATGTCGAGCAGATACACGCCCTCGGTGTAGTGCGAGATCAGCAGCCGGTCGCCGTCGATCAGCACGTTGTGGGCGATGGCGGCCGGATTGCCGATGAACTGCGTCACCTTGCGCGGCGCGGTCGGCGTGGTGACGTCCCAGCCCTCCACGGGCATGCCCGTGCGCTCGTCCGTCGTGAAGAGGTAACGGCCGTCCCGCGTGAGCCAAGAGTTGTGGGTGAACCGGCCTCCGGTCAGGAAGCGCGTGACCTCGCGGATGCGGCGCGGGTCGGTCACGTCCAGCAGCGCTTCGAACCCGTCGTTGATCGCGGACGCGAAGAGCACGTTGCCGCGCGCATAGGAGTCGTGGATGTAGAAGTCGGTGAACGCGCCCACCTCGCTCGGGTCTTCCGGGTTCGACCCGATGTCGAGGATGCGCATCCCGCCCACGCGGCCGTTGGTGCCGTTGGCGAAGAGGAGACCGCGCTCCTCGTCGATCCAGAGGCTGTGCGCGGAGCGCAGCGTCTTGTTCCAGCTCTGGATCTTCCGCGGATGGTCCGGGTCCTTCAGGCTGACGATGTCGATCCCGGAGGGCGCCTCCGTCGTGACGTACGCGTATTCGCCGTAGGTCCGGATCTCGCGCCACTGGCTGTCCAGGCCCGGGATGAGGGCGACGTTTCGCGGGCGCGCGGCGTCGGTGACCTCGACGATCGAGAGTCCCGTCGAGAGGCCGGTCAGGGCGAACCGGCGGCCCCCCGCGGTCGTGTACCCCCAGTTGCCGGCGGCGCTCAGCGCCGCCCCCTGGCCCGCGACCGGTTGGGCGGCGGCCGGAGCCTGGGCGAGCGTCGGCAGGTCCAGATGGGAGAGGAGCGCCATGTCGAGGGCGCCCGCCGCGGGCGAGGGCGAGGCCACGGCGACGGTCGAAGGGGCGCCGGACGACTCCGAGCCGCAGCCGGAGAGGGCGAGCGGGAGCAGCGCGGCCGCCGCCGTGGCCGCCCGGCGCCGCCGGCCTAGCGCCGGGAGGAAGCCGACGACGTGGGCACGCACTCGATTTCCTCGAGGAATCCCTTGATCATGACCGCCTTGATCCTCCCCGAGCGGGTAGACCCGTACTTCTTGCGGAAGGCCTTCAGCGGGATCACGGCCTTGGCCATGGCCTGGTGCCCGCCCGCGGAGCCGACGTCGCCGAAGAGCGCCTTCACCACCGTGCCCGCCGCCTTCTGGTAACCGGCATTGCGTACGGAGACGACGAGGTTGTCGCCCACCAGCCCGCTGGCCGCGGACCATTCGGCCCCCTCGAGCTGGAGGCTCAGCTCGGCCAACTGCGGGATCACGTCTTCGCGTTCGACCGTGCCGAGGTGGACGTAGGCCAGGCCATGCGTGAGGTCCACTTCGCGCAGGGCGCGCCCGAAGGCGCGCAGCGCGCTCCGCGGCAGCTCCGGCTTCTCGATCCGGCGCAGGAGGTTCGTGTTCACGTGCGGGTAGAGATACGAGAAGGCCAGGATGTCGGCCTTCGAGGTCTCGCGGTCGAGGAAGAGGGTGTCGCTCTTGATGCCGTAGAGGAGCGCGGTGGCCAGGCGCTGCGGGATCACGACCTCGGCGGCCAGGCAGTACTCGGTGAGGATGGTCGAAGTCGCGCCGTAGGACGACCGGATGTCGCGGAAGCGGGCGCTGTAGCCCTTCTGCTCCGGATGGTGGTCGATGACCACGTCCGGAGACTCGATCACGCCCTTGAGCACGTTGGGCTGGACGTCGAGGAGGGCCACGCGCTCGAAGCGCAGGAGGTCCGCGGGGCGGATCACCTCCAGGTCGATCTCGAGGAGGCTGAGCATCGCGACGTTCTCGGGACGCGTCACGCCCCCGAAAGTGACGATGGGCGCCGTCGCCCGATTGCGTCTCAGTACCTGGCGGAGGGCCAGGGCGCTGGCGATGCCGTCCGGATCGGGATCGGGCTGGAGGACGAGGGCGACGTTCTCCGCCGCGCCCAGCACGTCCCGCACCGCCTGCACCCGTTCCAGCGTCCGCAGGCGCGCGATCTCCGCCTCCAGCCGGTCGCCCACCATGTCCGCCCAGGAGACCTTGCGCAGGTTCTCGCGCACGAGGTGGTCCAGCTCGCCGTTGGTGGTGGTGACGAGGACCTTCACCTCCGGGCGGGACGACGAGAGCGCGTCCACCGCCTGGGCCGTGCGCTGGGGGTCCTTGAAGCAGACCACCGCGACCACGTCCCGGCCGGGGACCACGCCGCGGAAGGTCTCGGGATCGCCCGGGTCTCCGTAGAAGGCCGCCCCCGGCCCCGGCCAGGCCTCCCCGTTCTTCTTGCGGCCCGCCCAGCTCCAGACCTCCTCCTCCTGGAGGAAGGTCTCGGACACCATGCGGTGGAACAGGGAATCGTCGGAGACGAGGAGATAGATCATTCGGAGACGAGGAACCGCATCATTCCGTCGGGGACCCGGGCTCCGTCAGGGGGACGGCGGGCTTGACCGGCGCTGGGATCGTCAGGGGGTGCAGGGGCGAGAACGCCCCCACGGACTGCATACGCGTCGATTATGCGCCGGACCACAGCGAAGTCAAGGGGTGCGAGGGAGCCCAAGGCCGGCCATCGCCGACGCTAACACGCTCTTGGACAAAGGCTTGGGGATGAAGCCGTCGAACAGTCGCGCCTGGTCGCCGAGGTCCGCTTCGGCCGCGAGGACCAGGAGGGGAACCCGCTTGGTGACGGGGTTCGCACGGATTCGTTCCGCGACCTCCTCCGCCCGCAGCTTGGGCAGGACGCGGTCGAGGACCACCGCCGCCGGCAGCAGCCGGAGAGTGGCCTCGACGGCTTCGACCCCGTCGGAGGCCTCCTGCACGGCGAACCCCCGCTCGTCGGCGAGGCGCCGGACTTCGCGCCGCGTCTGCTCGTCGACCGCCGCCACCAGGATCATGGGCGGCCGGGTCTGGGCGGCGGCGCCGAAGAGGGGCAGCGTGAAGGTGAAGACCGAGCCCTTCTCGGGTGCGGTCTTCACTTCCAGGCGGCCGCCGTGGGCGCGCACGATCCGGTCGCAGATGTAGAGGCCGAGCCCCGAGCCCTCGATGTCCGCGGTGCGGAGGTTGCGGATACGCGAGAACGGCCGGAAGAGCCGGTCCAGGTCGCCTTCCGCGATGCCGATGCCTTCGTCGCGGACGCTCACGGCCGCGCGCTCGCCGTCGCGCCGGACTTCCAGGTTCACGGCCCCGCCCTCGGGTGAGTACTTCACGGCGTTCGACACCAGGTTGTCGAGCACCTCGGCGAGGCGGTCGCGGTCGGCCCAGCAGGGAACGGGGTCCTCCGGGATCTCCGCCACCAGCGGATGCATCGCGCGCGCGGGCACGCGCCCCACCACTTCGCGCGCGACCGCGGAGAGGTCCACGATGCCGAAGTCGAACGGGAACTGCCCCGTCTCCAGGCGGTTTGTCTTGAGGGTCTTCTCGACCAGGTTCGCCATGTGGGTGGCGGCCTGGATGATCGAGCGCGCCTGCTCCAGGCGGTCGGCGCGCGGCGCATCCGGCCGCCATTCGAGCAGCTCGGCGTGGCCGAGCACGCCGGCCAGCGGCGCGCGAAAGTCGTGGGCCACGATGTTCACGAGCTCGCTCTTCATGCGGTCCAGCTCGACGAGCTTCGCGTTGGTGCGCTCGAGGGCCTGGTAGAGCTCGGCGTTGCGCATCATGATGCCGATCCCGTCCGCCAGCGTCTCCAGCGTGATGACCTCGCTGGGGGTGAACCCGCCCGGCGTCTCGCGCTCGACGTTGAGGACGGCCACCACCTCGTCGCCCCACAGGATGGGGACGGCGACCTCGCTGCGCGACGACGTCACCAGGCCGACGTAATCGGCGTCGGCGGCCACGTCGGAGACGTTCTGCGTCTTCTTCTCGCGATAGCTGCGCCCCACGATGCCCTCGTTCATCGCGAAGCGCCCGCTGAGCGACCGCCGGTCGCGCGTCGCCACCGAGGCGATGCGGTAGGCACTGCCGTCGGGGTCGGCCACGGTGATGGTGACGACCGGGTACTGGAACGCCTCGTGGATGCGGTGGACCGCCGTCTCCAGGATGCGTTCGGGCGAGAGGGTGCCGCTGATCTCGCGCATCACGGCGTTGACGACGGCGATCTGCTCGCTGCGCTCGCGCTCGGCGGCGAAGGCCATGGAATTCGCGACCGCGATCGAGAGCTGGCCCGCGAACCGCGTGAGGTACTCGAGGTCCTCCTGGACGAAGGGGGGCGTTCCCGGGCGGCGGGTGGCGTTGAGCACGCCGAACAGCGCGGGCTCGTCCTTCTCGTAGTACAAGAGGGGTACGCACATGAGGCGGGCCACCGGATTGGGCCGCTCGACGAAGTCCGGGCGCTCGCCGGGGTCGTTCACCATCGCGGGCAGGCGTTCGAGCGCGACGCGGCCGGCCACTCCCTCCCCCATCCGGAAGATGGGCGACGCGTAGCGCTCGCCGGTGCTCTCGCGCGCCCAGGCCGCGAACACCTTCAGCCATCCGTCGGCGGGATCGAAGCGCAGGACGGAGGTATGGTCGGCGTTGATCAGGCGTCCGGTCTCCTCGGCCGCCTTGATGAAGAGGGGCCGCAGGTCCCGCAGGGCGGTCGTCTCCAGGGCGAGGTCATACAAGACGGCCATCTGCCGGGCCAGGCGCTCCGCTTCCGCCGTGCGCTGCGACTTCTGGATGGCCACCGCCATCTGGCCGGCGACGGCGGAGAGGAGGTTCAGCTCCTCCTCCGAGAAAAGCGAGGCCGCGAAGCGGACGACCTCGAGCACGCCCAGGACCTGTCCGCCCGCCCGCACGGGCACGGCCAGCTCGCTGAAGCCTTCACGCTCCGTGCCTTGAAGAGGCGAGGGGCCACGTAGCGCGTATCCGAGCCAGGCCACGTCCACGGGAAGGTGCGCCGGCCGCTCGCCGGCCGCCGCTTCGAGGCGCAAGCGCTCGCCATCCCCGTCCACGGCGTGGAAGGCCACGCGGTCGTATCCGAGGTCGGTACGGGTCCGGTTGACCGCGAGCATGATGAGCTCCGGACGGCTCCCCACCGCCGCCATGTCGCCCACCAGGGTGGCCACCCGCTCGAGGCGCCCGGCGTGGCGGCGCTGGGCGTCGAAGATGCGCCGGCTGCGCAGGAAGGACGCGGCGGGGCCAGCGAAGATGCTGAGGAGCTGCGCGTCGGATTCCGTGAAGCCCCCCGGCTTGTTGACGGCCACGATCAGGCCGAGCACCTCGCTCTCCGAGATCATGGGCACGAGCACCATGGAGTCCGCGCCCGCCGCTTGCACGACCTCCTTCACGAGGCGTGGGTCCTGCCGCGCGCGATTGCTCAGGTAGGGACGCCCGGAGCGGAAGTCCCACAGGCTGCGATACTCGGGCCTCACGACGTAGCGGACCCTCTTCGCGACGTCGTCCGCCATGCCGTGGACGGGCAGGGCGGCGGCCATGGTGTGGGTCACCGGCTCGTAGAGGGCGATGAAGCAGATGGGCGCGCCGATGAGGCTGGCCAGCCGGCCGGTGACCATCCGGTGGAACTCGGCCGGCTCGGCGATGAGCGACCAGTCGCGCCCGATCTCGTGCAGCAGGGCCAGCGAGCGCGCGCGTTCCTGGGCCTCCCGCCGGCTGCGGTCGCTCTCGTCGTGCAGGGACTTCAGGCGCAGGAAGGCCTTGACCTTGAGGACGAGCTGCGGCGTGTCGATCGGCTTCTGCAGGAAGTCGTCCGCGCCCGCGTCGTAACCCTTGCGCACGGACGTGGGG
>QHVP01000616.1 GCA_003222295.1 Acidobacteriota bacterium
GGCCGACCTAGGGCGCGACTTTCGCCGTGAGCACCACGATCTGGTCTCTCCCGGATTCCGTCGTTCCGAGGCGGCCGAGCACGACCTTCTGACCGTCACGCAGCTCGACATCGCCGCCGATCTCCCCTCGCTGCACACCGTAGATATTCGTGAGGTTGAGGCCCCGAAGCCGGATCACCGGCGGCTGGCTCGAGTCCACGTCCACGCGGCCGCCGAGACGATAGCTGCCCGCGGCGCGCTCGTTGAACTCCGCATTGAGCCGGCTGTCATCCGCACCTCGGGCGAAGAGCGTACGCGCCAGGCCGCACCCGGAATAATTGAAGATCTTCTTGAGCTGGACCAGGACGCTCTGCAGGTCCTGGGGAAGGCTTCCCGCGTCTCCAGAGACGGAGCATTCGAGGACGTAGAGCGTCACCTCGACGCTCCTGGTTGGGGGCGGCGGCACGTCAAGCCGCTTGATAGTCTCCTCGATCGCGGCCACGACCGCGGGCGCGGCGGAGACGGAGAGCACGTGCATGTTGTCGCGGCCGCTCAGCTCCGCGGGGAAGACGGAGAGTACCCGCGCAAGGTCGCTGACAAGGACGTGCTTGACGACGAACACCCTCTGCACGTCTCCCGGCCGTATGTCGCGCCGCCCCTCGGGGGAAGCCGCGGGTGAAGGCGAAGTGGCGGCGGCCGCCTTCGTCTCGGCCGTGGATTCCTGGGCGGCGGCGATCGCGGGCGCGGACAGGGCCAGCGCCGTCACGACACTGACGACCGGGCGCGACGCGTGCGGGATGCGCATCACTCTCCTCCGTTCGGTTCGAGTTGCCAGTAGATGACGATGTCGGGATCGGCGGTGGCCAGGCGCATCAAGGGCGCCGGCTCCGGCGACGGCTCGATGTCGGGCTCAGCGTCCCGGACACCGCGGATGCGCGCGATGGCGACGACCGCGCGCGCGAGCTGGTCCGCGTCGTCGGCACTCAGCGCGGGCACGACCGAAGGCCGATCCGCCCCGCCGTGTCGCACCTGAGCCTGTTCCATATGAGGAGATACGGCGGGAGGCCCCGGAAGCGTTGACCGTGGGAACGGCTCCGCGGCCGGCGGCGACGGAATCGCCGGGGCGATTCGCGGCGGCGACGAGACGGCGACGGTCCGCGCAGGGTCCGTCCAGCGAACGAGGACGGCGACCGAGAGAATGGTGCCGAGGGCCATGATGATGGCCGCGGCCGCCGCCCACGTGGGCACCTGTCCATCATGGCGTGGCCGCGGGGCCCCGGCCGCCACGACGAATCGCACCCGAACCGCCGCGAGCGCTTCCGCCTCCATCTCCTCCGACGCGAGGTCCTTGAGCTGCGCCTGGCTCGCGCGCAGCTCGGCCAGGAACGACGGACACGTGGCGCACTCCCGGAGGTGGGCCTAGACCGCCGCGGCGTCGGCGTCCGCGAGGTCGTGCTCGACGTACAGGGCCAGGTCCGTTTCGTGGCGCGTGCAGGTCATGGGCGTGTTCCCCCGCGGGCTTCGACGTACCGTTTGATCTTCAGCCGCGCGGTCGACACCTGCGACCGGACGGTCCCGGCGGACGAGCCGAGGATCCGCGCGACCTCTTCCGTGGCCAGGCCCTCGATGTCGCGCAGGACGATCGCCTCTCGCTCGCGCGCGGGCAGGGTGAGGAGCGCGGCCTGGACCAGCCGCCGCTGCTCGTCCCGGGTGATGGCGTCCTCGCGCTCGCGCGGGCCCTCGTCGGGACTGGACAGGGCGGCCGCGTCCTCGAGCGCGACCAGCCGCGCGCCGTGCCCGCGGCGCGCGAGGTCGCGGCAGACGTTGACCACGACGCGGTAGAGCCAGGGCCCGAGCTCGCGCGACTCGTCGAACCGCCCGATGTGGCGATGGAGGCGGAGGAACGCGTCCTGGGCGGCGTCCTGGGCCAGGTCGATGCGGCCGAGCAGGCGGAGCGCGGTGCGCAGGACCATGCGCTCGTGCCTCTCGACGAGGACGGCGAAGGCCTGCGGGTCGCCGGCCCGCGCGCGGCGCACCCATTCGGCGGCTTCCGCGGCGACGCGACGGTCGGGCAAGTCGGCTGGCGCCAAGCTCAGGTCTCGCGTCGAAGCCTCCAGGCGTCTAAAGGAGATACGCGGCACGGGGTCAGACCGTTGACCGCTTCTATCACCTCGACGCTCCTTGTGGCCGCGCGCGTGGTGCATACGAGGCGCCTCGCCTACGTATTCCCTGTCTACAACCTCGTCCTGGCCT
>QHVP01000617.1 GCA_003222295.1 Acidobacteriota bacterium
CACGTCGTCACGGCCCTGGAGAGCGGCGAGGAGCACGGGCAGCGGCACCGTGACGCGTGCGGCCAGGGTGGCCGCGTCCAGGCCCGCGGTGCCGGCCTCTTCCACCATCCGTACCGCCGCCTGCGCCGCGTCCGCCGCGTCCGCCGCGCCGGGAATCGAGGACACGCTGCCGCGGCGCCGCTTGCCGGCCAGGGGGTCGGCCACGACCGCGCCCCCGATGGTGACCGCCGGCGAGTACGAGCGGAGGACCAGCCGGTCCCCGCGTCCGGCCACCGCCGGCGACTCCAGGCGGAGCTGCACGCGTGCGGTGGCGCCGGCGGCCACGGCGGCGCCGTCGAGCACGCGCACGCGGGCCAGCACTTCGGCGCTGGCGATGTGCACGCGCAGGCGCGCCTGGTCCTTCAGCGCACGCTGGCCCGGGAGCAGGGTCAGCTCGGCCTCCACGATCGAGGTGGCGCGCAGGGTCCCCGGCTGCGTGACCACGTCCCCGCGCGCGATCTCGTGCACCTCCAGCCCGCTGAGGTTGACCGCGGTGCGATGTCCCGCCTCGACGCGCTCCGCGGGAGCGCCGTGGACCTGCAGGCCGCGCACGCGCGCGCGGCGGCCGCCGGGCGGGACCTCGACCTCGTCGCCCGCCGCGAGCGTGCCCGAGACGAGCGTGCCCGTGACCACCGTGCCGAACCCGCGCAGGGTGAAGGCGCGGTCCACGGGCAGGCGCAGGAGACCCTCGCCCGGCCGCGGGGGCACCGCGCGGGCGAGGGCGCGCAAGGCGTCCTTGAGCGCGTCGAGGCCCTGACCCGTCCGCGCGGACACGCGCAGGATGGGCGCATCCGCCAGGAAGGACCCCGCGACCAGCTCGCGGACCTCCATCTCCGCCAGGGCCTGCATGTCGGCGTCGGCGGCGTCGCACTTGGTGAGGGCGACCAGGCCGCGGGGGATGCCCAGGAGCCGGCAGATGTGGAAGTGCTCGCGGGTCTGCGGCATGACCGACTCGTCGGCGGCCACCACCAGCAGCACGGCGTCGATCCCGTGGGCGCCGGCCAGCATGTTGCGCACGAAGCGCTCGTGGCCCGGGACGTCGATGAAGGATGCGACCAGGCCTTCCCCCAGGTCGAGGTGGGCGAACCCCAGGTCGATCGTGATCCCCCGCTCCTTCTCTTCCTTCAGGCGGTCGGGGTCTACGCCGGTCAGGGCGCGCACGAGGGCGCTCTTCCCGTGGTCGATGTGACCGGCCGTGCCGACGATCAGGGAGCGCATGACCGGCCTCCCGCGCACGGGTGGAAGCGGACGGCCTAGTCCGCCCGGCGAGGGAGGGTCACTCCTCCCGCGTGGACACGCCGAAGACCGCCTCCGCCGTCTTGTGGAGCTTCGCGGCCAGGGCCAGGCGAGCCTCCTTCTCGGTGCGGACGATGAAGGAGTAGTTCTCGCGGGCGACCTTGATGAGGAACAGCAGCTCGTCGCGCGTGAGGTTCAGCACGATGCGGTTCTCGTTCTGGTCGAAGAAGCCTTCGAGCAGCTTGTCCCGCAGCCTCAGCCGCGCTTCCTGCTCCTCGTCGGTGATGAAGTGGTACTCCTGGCGCGTGACCTTCTGGAGGAAGATCAGCTCCTTGCTGTTGAGGTTGAGGGCTACGCTGCGGACGTCGGACACCATCGCTCGATCCTCCCGAAGGCGGGTCCTCGCGCCACCCCGGCGGCCGCACGGTTGGCAGGTCGAAGAGCCGCATCATATCGGACCGGCACCCGGGCGTCATGTGTCCGCGGCCACGTCCCCGCCTCTCCGTTCAAGGCCGTCGCCGGCGGCCTCCACGCGCCCTCCCCGTCTTCCCCGTCTTCCCCGCCTTCCCGGCGGGGGCCCGCTCCCGGCCCCGGCGCACCGGCCCTGACGGCCGGGTCGGGCGTGTGGGCGGCCGGCCGGGGCCCCGCCCGGCCGCGGCGCGCTCGAGGACGTCGACGAGCGCGAAGTCGATCTTGCGTTCTTCCAGCTTGACCGCCGCCACCTGCACCTTCACGCGGTCGCCCAGGCGGTAGACCTTGCCCGTGTTCTCGCCCTTCAGCATATGGGCCCGCTCGTCGAAGCGGTAGTAGTCGTCCGTCATGGACGAGACGTGCACGAGGCCCTGTACGTAGATCTCGTCCAGCTCGACGAACAGCCCGAAGGACTGGACGCCCGTGACGTATCCGGAGAACACGTCGCCGAGCTTGTCCGCCATGAAGCGGACCTTCTTCCATTCGATCAACTCGCGCTCGGCGTCGGTGGCCCGGCGCTCCATGTCGGAGAGGTGCTTGGCCATCTCCGCGAGGGGGCCCGGGAGGTCGCGGGCGACGTCGGCTCCCTGGGCGTGGCGCAGGGCGCGCAGGGAGCGGTGGACCACGAGGTCGGGATAGCGCCGGATCGGACTGGTGAAGTGCGCGTACATCTCCGTGGCCAGGCCGAAGTGCCCGAGGTTCTCCTCGTGATAGCGCGCCAGCCGCATCGTGCGCAGGAGCAGGTCGGAGATGAGCTTCTCCTCCGGCTTGCCCTCGACCTGCCGGAGGATGCCCTGGAAGTCCTGCGGACGGATCTCCTCGAGCTTGGCCGGCAACCGATACCCGAACGAGGAGACCAGCTCCGCGAACTCCTCGACCCGCTCGGGATCGGGCTGCTCGTGGATGCGATAGAGGGTGGGGGTGGCCGCGCGGTCGAGCCTCTCCGCCACTGCCTCGTTGGCGGCGAGCATGAACTCCTCGATGGAGCGCATGCTGTCGAGGCGCGCGTGGGCGACGATCCCCGTCATCTGGCCCGCCTCGTCGAGCACCAGCTTGGGCTCGGGGAGGTCGAAGTCCAATGACCCGCGCTCGTAGCGCCGCCGGCGCATCAGCTTGGCCAGCTCGTCCATCCGTTCGAACAAGGGAACGAGCGGTGCGAACTGGCGCCGCAGCTCGGCGTCGCCGTCCACGATGCGCTGCACCTGCTGGTACGTCATCCGCGCCCGGCTCTTGATCACGCCGTCGTGGAACTCCGCCTTGCGGACCCTGGCCTTCGCGTCGAGCTCCAGGACGACGGTCTGGGTCAGGCGGTCCTGGTTCTCGACGAGGCTGCAGATGCCGCTGGAGAGGGCATGGGGCAGCATCGGGACCACGCGGTCCGGGAAATAGACGGACGTGCCGCGGAGGTAGGCCTCCTGGTCGAGCGCCCATCCCGGCGGGACGTAGTGGGCCACGTCGGCGATGTGGACGGCCAGCTTCCAGCCGCCGCCGGGGAGCCGGTCGAGGCTGATGGCGTCGTCGTGGTCGCGCGCGGTCTCCGGGTCGACGGTCACCGTGTCCCAGCTCCGGAAGTCGGTGCGCCCGGCGATGTCCTCCGCGCGCACCGTCGTGGGCACGCGCGTCGCCTCCGCCTCCACCTCCTCCGGGAAGGCGTCGGGCAGGCCGTACTTGGCCATGATGACCTTGAGGTCGGTGCCGGGATCCTCGAGGCGGCCCAGCCGCTGGAGCAAGCGGCCCGAGGGATTGCGGGTGGCCGGGGGCGGACGTGTGATCTCGGCCAGCACCATGTCGCCGGGCCGCGCCCCGGCCGGGTCACCGGGGGGAATGAAGATCTCGTGCGGCACGCGCTTGTCGAACGGGATGACGTGCGCGCCGGAGCGCCCGTCCTCCTCGAAGGGGCCGACGATGTGCTGCTGGGCGCGCTCGA
>QHVP01000618.1 GCA_003222295.1 Acidobacteriota bacterium
CGAGATCGGCGAGCTGGTCACCGTTGCGGGCCGAGTCGTGCACGTTGAAGCCCAGGCGTCGTCCAGCGTGGAGGTCGTGATGCGCGCTCTGCTGCTCGTTCCCGCCCTCTCCCTGGCCGCCGTCGCCGCCGTCGCGCAACCGGCCGAGCTCGTCCTGATCAACGGCCGCGTCTACACGCTCGATGCGAGCCGGCCCTGGGGCGAGGGCGTGGCCATCACCGGCGATCGCATCACCGCCGTCGGGACCAGCGCGGAGGTGCGGAAGCTGGCGGGACCGCGGACCCGCATCGTGGACCTCGCGGGCGCTTTCGTCTCCCCCGGCTTCAACGACGCGCACGTGCACATGGACGCGACCGGCGCCCTGCTCACGGGCGTGAACCTGCTCGACGTCCACACCGAGGAGCTCCTGCGCGAGCGCATCCGGGGGGCGGCGTCACGGCTGCCCAAGGGGAGCTGGATCCTGCGCGGCGATTGGGGTGCCTACGAGCAGTGGGGCGAGGGCTCCGCGGGAGCGGCCGCCGGCCCGGGCGCGTCCGCGGGCCCCTTCACGCCCGAACGCCGGATGATCGACGCGGTCAGCCCCGACCATCCCGTCTTCGTGAGCCGCTTCGACCGCTCGATGTTCCTGGCCAACAGCGTGGCCCTCGAGCGGGCCGGTATCACGGAAAAGACCCCCGCGCCGCCCGGCGGCGAGATCGTGAAGGACGCCAGCGGCCGCCTGACCGGAGTCCTGAAAGGCGCGGCCGCGGACCTCGTGCGCAAGGTGATCCCGCCGATCGGCTTCGAGGAGCGGCTGATGCAGGTGCGCGCGGTGCTGCGCGAAGCGCGCGAAGGCGGCGTGACCACGATGCAGGACCTGTCTTCCGCGGAGCAGGTCATGGCCTACCAGGAGCTCCGGCGAAGGGGCGAGCTGACCGCGCGCATCAACATCCGGCCGCAGCTCTACCGGGCCGAGGATCTCGCGACGCTCGGCTTCTCGCGCGGCTTCGGAGACGACTGGCTACGCCTCGTCGGCTTCAAGGCCTGGGTCGACGGCATCATGGGGAACAGCGCGGCCCTGTTCTTCGAGCCGTTCCGCCACGACCCGAGGAATCGTGGCAGCCTGCGCCAGGTCATGTTTCCCGAGGGCCAGGAAGGCGCGGCCATGACCATGACCGCGAAGGACCACTACACGCGCTTCCCGCCCGGGAACCTGGAGAGGCTGATCAAGGTCGCGGCGCGCTCGGGCGTGCCGCCCCACGTGCACGCCATCGGCGATCTCGGCAACCGCATCCTGCTCGACGTCTACGAAAGGGTGCTCACCGAGGAGGGCCTGCTCGGCACGGACCACCGCTGGCGGGTGATCCACGCCCAGCACGTCCATCCCGACGACTTCGCGCGCTTCGGCCAGCTGATGCTGGTGGCGGAAGTGAACCCGTACCACATCTCGGACGACATGCGCTGGATGGAGGAGCGCATCGGCAACGAGCGCGCGCGCGACGCGTATGCCTTCCGCAAGCTCAAGGACGCCGGCGCCGTGCTCATCTTCGGCAGCGACAGCCCCGGCACCAACGCCGCTCGCTACTTCCTGAGCCCGGTGTACGGGCTCTACGCCGCGGTGACGCGCCAGACCCTGAAGGGCGAGCCCAAGGAAGGCTGGTTCCCCGACCAGCGCCTCACCATCGAGGAGGCCCTCGACGCGTACACCAAGGGCCCGGCGTGGGCCTCCTTCGAGGAGGACCGGAAGGGAACGCTCGCGCCCGGCATGCTGGCCGACGCCGCGGTGTTCGACACGGACCTCGTGAAGGCGGGGCGGACGAAGCCCGCCGACCTGCTCGAGGCCAAGGTCCTCTATACGATCGTCGGCGGCAAGGTCGTGTACGAGGCAGGGGGACGCGCGGGACGAGAGTGACGGAGGGTGCGGAGAGCGCCCATCCTACAGGATGCGGCGCGGCAGCAGCGGGCTGAGATGCATGAGCAGGTCGTAGACGGATCCGCCGAAGCCGGCGGCCAGGTCCTCCGGACGTGAGCCGTCTTCCCAGTCGAAGAGAGTGGCGATGTCCCCGATGCGCGCCCGCGGCTCCGGGCCGAGAAGGGCGATGCAGTGGCTCGCGGAAACCGTGGCCACGAGGGGAAAGAGCCGGCCGCCGATCCTGACCTTTCCGCCCTTGGCCGCGAGGCGGGGCAGGCCGTCGGCGTGACCCACGGGAAGCGTCGCCACCCAGACATCCTCTTGCGCCAGGTAGGCCCGGTTGTATCCGGCACTGTCGCCCGCGCGAAGCTGCTTCACGTACGCGACGCGCGCTCTGAGGGCGACGGCGGGGCGCAGGTCCATCAGGCCCAGGGCGCGGAACGGAGTCTCGGAATAGACCCCGTAGATCGCCATCCCCGGGCGCACCATGTCGAGGAACGCGGTCTCGTTCTGGAAGAGCGCGAAGCTCGACGCGGCGTGGCGCCGGCCGAGGGAGACGCCCTCGGCGGTGAGCGCGTCGCACAGGGACTGGAAGCGGCGCAGCTGCTCGGGGTCGAAGTCCGGATCCTCGGTGAAGGTCATCATGGTGCCCGCGATCTTCACCCCGCGCCGCTGCCCGAGGTCGCGGAGGAGAGGGGCGGCCTCGCGATACGGCACGCCCACACGGCCGATCCCGGTGTCGACGCAGACCTGGATGGGAACCGGTCGCCCGCGCCGGGCGGCGATCCGCTCGAGGGTCGCGCCGACGGGCGTGTAGACCATCGGCTCGATGTCGAGCGCCACCGCCTCCTCGAGGTCGCTCTCGCCGATCGGCCCCATGCAGAGGACGGGCTTGCGCACGCCGGCATCACGCAGCGTCGCCGCCTCGTGCAACTTCACGACCGCGAAGCCGGCGATGGCCGGTTCCCCCTCGATGGCGTGCGCGGCGGCGGCCACGCCCAGGCCGTACCCGTTGTTCTTGATGACGGCCAGGACCTTCCTCCCGCCCGCCCGGCGCTGGATCTGCGCCACGTTGTGCCGCAGATGGTCCGGCCGGACCTCGACCCAGGGGTCGAAGGAGGAGTGCTCGACGGCACGCGCCCGCGTTGAGAGTCCGAGCGCGGGGGCGGCCGCCCATAGCTTCAGGAAGGAGCGACGCGATCCGGTCATGCGCTGAGAGTGTACGATCCGGCCGGGTGGGAGTCACCGCCGCGGGGGATTGCGGTGTCGGCCGCTATCTGGACCTCGGCCGCGTTCGGCCGGGCGGCATCACGCTGAACTTCGCGGCCAACGCACCATCGGTTTGGGGGCCGCTTTGCAGGGCAGAAGGGGGGTCGGGGGACAGGCACGAGATCGCAGCGCCGGCCCCAAAGAAAAAGGCACTTGATATCCGGAGGGTTTCGCTTTACAAACAGCCACCTTTTCCCGGTTGAAGGTTCCTTTCGTTGGAGGTGGCATGAGCGCTTCGAGACGCGTCGTGTCGTGCGTCCTCGCTCTGATCGTCGCGGGCGCGGCGCCGGTCCTGGCCCAGACGTTTCACGGAGGCCTGCGCGGACTCGTCCGCGAGCAGGGCGCCGTGGTTCCGGGAGCGGGGGTGGATCTCATCAACGAAGCAACGAACGCGGCTCGCCACACCCAGACCAACAGCGTGGGCGAATACGCGTTCGTCAACGTCGATCCCGGGACCTACACGGTGAAGGTCAGCTTGCTGGGCTTCAAGACCATCGAGAACAAAGCCGTCCGCATCGGCACCCAGCAGTTCGTGACGCTGGACTTCGCGCTCGAGGTCGGCAACCTGCAGGAGGCGGTCACCGTCGAGAGCCAGGCCTCGCCCCTCGAGACCTCGAACGCGTCCGAGGGGAGCACGCTGGACAGCAGCACGCTGCAGACCCTGCCCACCGCGGGCCGGAACCCGTTCTTCCTCGCGACCATAACGCCGGGGGTGACCCACACCGGCGACCCGCAGTTCGTCCGGCAGCAGGACCAGACGAACTCCTCGCTCCTCTCCCTCGGCGGCGGACCGCGGCGCGGCAACAACTACACGCTCGACGGCGTCTCGATCGTCGACATCCGGAACCGCGCCACGGTCATCCCCTCGATCGAGGCGGTGGAAGAGGTCAAGGTCCAGGTCACCACCTACGACGCCGAGATGGGCCGCACCGGTGGCGGCGTCTTCAATATGACGGGCAAGTCGGGCGCGAACGTCTGGCATGGGAGCCTCCTGGGCCAGAACCGGCCGGCCAAGACGCGGTCCCTGTC
>QHVP01000619.1 GCA_003222295.1 Acidobacteriota bacterium
CTCGAGTTGCGCCGGGACGCCTCGGCGAAAACCATGCCCCCGCCCTGACCACCGGCTGACCCGTTCCCGCGGAAGAGCCGGGAGGTCCGCCCGACGGTCGCCCGCGTCGCGCAACCCTCAGCGCTTCCTCATTCCCTGGTCATTCGTCCGGAGCGGTCGCGGCGGATGTTCGCGAGGGGCGGTCACACCGCCCCCTTGCGAAAGGAAATGCCTTGACCATTCCCCGCCTCTTTGCGATCGGGTTCATCTACTGTTGCACCGCCGTCGCCTGGTCCACGCTCGGTGCGTCGCTCGTGGCCCGGACGGGCGAATCGGACGAGCGCCTGGCCAAGGAGGTCGCCCAGCTCTGGGGCGGCCGGCACGAGCAGGTGGCGCCGACGGCAGCCGTCGACCGGCCGCGGCAGGTCCAGGAACGGGTGCAGGAAAGAGACGGCAAGGGCCAGGTCGTCACCCGCGAGGTTTCACGTACGGTCGTGGACCGCGTGCCCCTGCCGCTCGACGCCAGTCGCGTCCGCGTCGACCTTGCGCTCGACCAGCGCCGCAAGGGGCTGCTGTGGTACGCGACCTACGGGGTCGGCTTCACGGGGACGTACCGACTGCACAACCCCGACGCCGAGGAGCGCACCGTCCGCGCCCACTTCGCCTTTCCCTCCCCATCGGCGCTCTACGACGGCTTCGCTCTTCAGGTCGACGGACGCGATCTGGGCAGCGTGAGCGACCTCTCGCAGGGAATCGACGTGTCGACGCGGTTGGCGCCGGGCGCCGCGAGCACGATGGAGGTGCGCTATCGCTCGCGCGGTCTCGGAGCCTGGACGTACGCCTTTGCGCCCACGGGCATCGCGCAAGTGCGGGACTTCACGATGGACATGCGCACGGACTTCGACCGGATCGACTTCCCCGCGGGGACGATCTCGCCGTCCACCAAGACGCGCGACGGCGCCGGCTGGCGGCTGGGCTGGCGGTTCGACAGCCTGGTCACGGGTCAACGCCTCGGGATGGACCCGCCCGCCCGCATCAACCCGGGACCACTGGCCGCGCGCATCACGTTCTTCGCCCCCGTGTCGTTGCTCTTCTTCTTCGCGGTGATGGTCGTTCTCGGCGTGCTGCAGCGCCAAGCCCTCCACCCCGTCAACTACTTCTTCCTGGCCGCCGCCTTCTTCGCCTTCCACCTGCTGCTGGCCTATCTCGTCGACCACCTCAACGTTCACGCGTCGTTCCTCCTCGCCGCGGTCACGAGCGTTTTCCTGGTGGTGAGCTACCTGCGGATGGTCGGCGGGTGGCGGTTCGCGGTGCTGCAGGCGGGCGCGGCCCAGGTCGTCTTCCTCGTCCTTTTCAGCTACGCCTTCTTCTTCGAGGGATACGTCGGCCTGACCGTCACCGTGGGCGCCGTGATCACGCTGTTCGTGCTCATGCAGATGACCGGGCGCGTCAAGTGGGACGACGCGCTGCTACCAGGGCTTGCGCAGCGACAGCCAGGTCAATAGGGGCAGGCTCGCCGCGAGCAGGGGCGCGGCGAGCGCCCGCAGCATGTCGTCCATGCCGATGCCCCGGACGAGGTCCTTCGAGAAGGGTGGCGCCTCCGTCTGCCGCAGGCCACGCGCGATCCAGCCGTGAGCGATCCACGCGTGCATGGCCTCCAGGGGGACGAGGAGGAACAGGGTCAGGCCGATCTTGACGGCCAGCCAGCGCGCATGACCCAGGCCCCAGTGTCGTTCCACGAGAAGGCCCACGCCGGCGCCGAGGGCGACGACGAACGCGGCGTGCTCCAGGAGGAGGAGGGGCTGGAGGCGGCGGCGCGCCCGGAGCTCCGCGGCCTCGCGGCGGCGGCGGGCGACAAGGAGCGCGCCTTGACCGAGCAGGGCCGCGGCCAGCCAGACGATCAGGCCCGCGACGTGGACGGCCTGCAGCGAAGGGTCGACGAAGGCGGCCGCTTCAGGTCCTCTCTTCGATGAGCAGCACGTAGTTGATGTTGATCCAGGGCACGAGGACCTGGCTCACCACGTTCTTGATCGTGCCGCCTTCGGAGACCGTGCGCTGCACCTCGAACACGAGGC
>QHVP01000108.1 GCA_003222295.1 Acidobacteriota bacterium
AAGCACGCAAGGCCGGTCGGACCCACGCCGCGCTGGAGGCATCGCTCCAGGCCTACGCGCTGCGGCCGCATCACGGCGGTATCGTGTTCGAGCTGGCCGCCGCCTACGCGGCGGCCGGGCGGATCGAAGACGCCGCGGAGTGGCTGAAGGTCGTGGCGGAGATGGGGTTCCCGTTCCGGACCGACGATCGCGAGGAGCTGCGCGCCTGCCGCGAGCAGCCCGCCTGCCGCGACGCCCTCACGGCCATCGAGCGCAACCGGGAGCCGAAGGCGACGAGCACGGTCGCCTTCAGGGTGGCCGCCCCCCGGCTCGTGCCGGAGGGCCTCGCCTACGACGCCGCCAGCGATTCGTTCTTCATGAGCAGCGTTCGCCAGCGGTTGATCCTGAGGGTGGACCGGTCGCGCCGGCCCCAGCCCTTCGCCGACCGCGGGGCCGGGCTCTGGGCCGCCCTCGGCCTCGCCGTGGACGCTCCGCGCCGCCGGCTCTGGGTGGCCACCGCCGCCATGGCCGAGATGGCCGACGCCCTGCCCGCCGACGAGGGGCGATCCGCCCTCGTGGCCCTCGACCTGGCCACCGGCCGCGCTCTCGCCCGCTACGAGTTGCCGCGCGGCCGGCCGCACGTGCTCGGGGACGTGATCGTCGGACCCACCGGCGACGTCTTCACCACGGACAGCACGTCACCCGCCCTCTATCGGCTCCCGGCCGGGGGCCGCGCCCTCGAGCCCATCGCCGCCGGCGAGCCGTTCGTGTCGCTGCAGGGGCTGGCCCTGAGCGCAGACGGCAAGCGGCTCTTCGTCGCGGACTACGCGAAGGGCATCTTCGCGGTGGAGCTCGATTCGCGCCGCGTACGGCTCCTCGACGCCCCGCGCGCGGCGGGGATCCTCGGGATCGACGGCCTGTATCGCGCGGGCCAGTCCCTGATCGGCGTGCAGAACGGCACCGCCCCTCCGCGGCTCCTGCGCCTCGGCATCGAGGGCGATCGCATCGCGTCGGTCGAAGTGCTCGACGCCGGCCACCCCTCGGCCCCGGACCCCACGCTCGGCGTGGTCTCAGGGGACCGCTTCTTCTACATCGGGAACAGCCAGTGGGAATCCGCGCGGCCCGGGGGACAAGTGGATCCGTCGGTGAAACTGGAGGACCCGGTGATACTGGGGTTGGAAGTAGGGAAGTAGCTATCGCCCGGCGTAGAGCGACAGCGAGGCGCGCGTCCAGCCTTCGACGTGGCTCCAGAGGAAAAGGGGCACCACGTTGCCGAGGATCAGGAGCAGGATCCAGGCCGAATCGGCCAGGGGCAGCCGGAAGGCGGGCTTCTCCTCGTTCCCCGAGTCGATGATCATCGTCTTGAGGATGCGCGCGTAGTAGAAGGCGGCGATGGCCGCGTTCACCGCGCCCACGACCGCGTACCAGTAGTACTGCGGGCCCTTCTCGATGATCGCCGCGAAGACGTAGAGCTTGCCCATGAAGCCGACCAGGGGCGGGATGCCCATCAGGGAGAGGAGGAAGATCGCCATGGCCACCGTCAGCAGCGGCGCGCGGCGGGAGAGGCCGGGATAGTCGCGCAGGTCGAAGGTGCCGTCCTGGTTGTGCACGAGGGTGACGACCAGGAACGCGCCCAGGTTCATGAAGACGTAGGCCAGGAGGTAGACCATCATGCCGCGCGCGCCGTTCTCGCTGAGCGCGACCACGCCCATCATGATGTAGCCGGCATGCGCGATCGACGAGTAGGCGAGCAGGCGCTTCATGTTCGTCTGGGTGAGCGCGGCCACGTTGCCGATGGTCATGCTCAGCACGGACACGAACATCAGCACGTGCGGCCAGTCGATGGTCCCGGCCAGATCCCAGGCTCCCGTGCCCTCCACGGCCATGCCGCTGAAGAAGAACCGCAGCATGATCGCGAACCCGGCCGCCTTGGGGGCCACGGACAGGAAGGCGGTGACGGGCGTGGGCGCGCCCTGGTACACGTCGGGGCACCAGAAGTGGAAGGGACGGTGAGGCGGTTCGCGTCGGTGAGGCCGGAGGCCAGCACCTGGCGGATCTCGGGCAGGCTCGTGCTGCCCGTCATCCCGTAGAGCAGCGAGAGCCCATAGAGCATCGCGCCCGTGGACACCGCCCCGAAGAGGATGTACTTCAGCGAGGCCTCGTTGCTGAGCCGGTCGCCCTTCAGGTAGGCGACCATCACGTACGACGTGATCGAGACCATCTCCAGGGAGAGGTACAGCATGGCCAGATCGTTGGCGGCGGCCATCAGCAGGTTCGAGAGAGTCACCGCCAGCATCAGGGCGTAGAACTCGCCCTGGCCCAGTCCCCGGAGCTCGCGCGAGCCGTCGAAGCGGAAGGCCCCGACCACCAGCAGCGAAGAGCCGATCAGGATCAGCTTGAAGAAGATGCCGATGGGATCGAGGGCGAGCATGCCCTCGAACAGTCCGCTCGACTGGGCCCCGAGGCGGACGCTCAGGACGAAGGCGGCGGCGAGGGTGGCCATGGTCAGGAGCCAGTTGGCCACGTCGCGGCCGCGCGCGCGGATCGTGTCGATGAGCACCACCAGCAGGAGGCCGACGGTCAGGACGACTTCAGGCCAGAAACGGTGCAGGCTGCGCAGGGGTTCGTTCATGGATGCGGCTCAGCCCCTCAAGAAGTCCGCTTCGTCCAGGTTGGGCGTGCGGCGCAGCCGGTACAGGGTGAGCACGATGGCGAGGGCCACCGCCACTTCCGCCGCCGCGATCACGATCACGAACACCGCGAAGAGCTGGCCCTGGAGGTTGCCCGGCCCGAACCGCGAGAAGGCCACCAGGTTCAGGTTCGCGGAGTTGAGGATCAGCTCGATGCCCATCAAGACGTTCACGGCGTTGCGCCGCGTCAGCACACCCAGGAGGCCGAGCGTGAACAGCGCAGCGGAGACGGTCAGGTAGTGGGGCAGAGTGATCATCGGACGACCGCGCTCATGCGTCCTTTCGACGGCGAACGATCATGGCCGCTCCCATCAGGGCCACGAGGAGGAGCACGGAGGCGGCCTCGAAGGGGAGCAGGTAGCTGCCCATGAAGAGGCGGCCGATCTCCTCCGTGGTCGCGGCGGGCCCGCGACCGCTTCCCGTGGCCCAGCTCGTCTGCCAGAGCGTTCCCAGGATGCGCACGCGGCCAATCCGGGGAAGAAGGAGCGACACCTCGATGGGCCAGGCGAGCAGGACGAACAGTCCCCCGCAGATGATGGCCGCGGGCAGGAACTGCGTCACCTCCGTCTTGAGGTTGAGGTCGTAGAGCTTGTGCGTGAGCATCACGCCGAAGAGCAGCAGGACGAGGATGCCGCCGACGTAGATGAGGAGCTGGGTGGCGGCCAGGAAGTCCGCCCCCAGCAGCACGTAGAGCCCGGCCACCCCGAAGAACGTGAACAGCAGCGCGAACGCGCTGTAGATGAGGCTCCGCGCCAGCACCACGATGGCCGCCGCCCCGACGGTGATGGCGGCAAACACGAAGAAGATCACCGCTTCCGCGCTCATTCGCTCACGCTCCCGCCGGAGCCGGGGGCGTCCCTCCCGCCGGAGGCGCGGGGGTGGGAGGGGCGGGCTTCGGCGTCGCGGGCGCGGCCGCCGCGGGCGCGGCCGGCTTGGCCGCCGCCTTGGGGTTGACGGTCAGGAACTTCGCGCCCTTCTTGGCGAAGTGGTAGAGGTGGTTGGTGAGGTCGGTGGTGGCGAACTCGTATTCCGGCGTCATGTAGATGCAGTTCGTCGGGCAGGGGTACGTGCAGAGGTTGCAGTAGCAGCACAGCGACATGTCGATGTCGAAGACGGAGACGTCGAGCTTGATGGGCTGGCCGTTGGCCGCGAAGATCGGCGTGGCCTTGGCATCGCGCTTCTCCGCCTTGATGTAGATGCACTGCACGGGGCACGCGCGCGCGCATTGCCCGCAGCCGATGCAGTCCTCGTAGGCCATGAAGAGGCGCATGCGGCTCTTGGGCGGGAGCTGCCACTTCTCCTCGGGGTACTGCAGCGTCACCTTCTGCGTGAAGAGGTGGCGCCAGGTGATCTTCATGCCCACGAGGACGGTCCAGAAGCCCTCCCAGACGTCCTTGAACCACTGAATCATCTCAACGCGTCCTCGCTCCGCTGCGGAAAACGCGGACCCTCATGCCGCCATGTCCTGTACGCGCCGCTTCTTGGAGAGCCGCGCGCCGGTCCCAGATGAAGCCGTTGCGGGTGGCGGGCATCATCAGGAGACCTCCCACCGCGACGACCAGGACCATCGAGATGGGGAGCAGCACCTTCCAGGCCACGTACATGAGCTGGTCGACGCGCAGCCGCGGCAGCGTCCAGCGCAGCCACATCATCACGAAGACGAGGAACCAGGCCTTGGCGATGAGCCAGACCGGTCCCAGGCCGATGGGCCCGATGTGCTGCAGCCAGTGGTTGGGGAGCGGGCTCCAGTAGCCGCCCAGGAACAGCACCGAAGCCACGGCGGAGATGACGAACATCTCCGTGTACTCGGCCATGAAGAACATCGCGAAGAAGAAGCCGCTGTACTCGGTGTGGAAGCCGGCCACGAGCTCGCTCTCCGCTTCCGGGATGTCGAAGGGCGTCCGGTTGCACTCCGCCAGTCCGGCCGTGAAGAAGATGACGAAGGCCACGGGCATGAGCGGGAAGTAGCGGAAGAGGAACCAATGCGTGAGCCCGCCCTGCTGGGCGATCACGATGTCCCGCAGGGAGAGGCTGCCCACGATCATCACGATGCCGAGCAGGATCTTGTTGTTGGAGGCCCAGCCCGCCATGATCAGCCCGACGGTGGAGAGGCTCGACACCGCCACCACGTAGAAGAGGCCCACGTTGAGGTCCGCCACTTGCGCTTTGCCGCCGAACGGAATCACCACCATGGCCAGGAACGCGCCCAGCACCACCAGGCAGGGCGCGATCAGGAACAGCTTCTTGTCCGCGCCCGTCGGGTAGATCGCCTCCTTGAACATCAGCTTGATGGCGTCGGCGATCGTCTGCAGCAGGCCGTAGGGTCCGACGCGCGTGGGGCCGAGCCGGTCCTGCATGAACCCGGCGATCTTGCGCTCGACGTAGACGTACACGATCGGGCCGAGGGCCATGAAGGTCAGAAGCAGGACGGCCGGGATGGTCGCGGACAGCGCGACCCTCAACCAGTCCGGCCAGGCCTCGGGGAGGAGCCGGAAGAAAAGGTCCATTACCGGTCGATCTCGCCGAGCACCACGTCCAGGCTGCCGATGAGGGCGATGATGTCCGCGATCATCATGCCGCGAGCGAGGACGTGGAACACGCTCATGGCCGTGAAGCAGGGGCTCTTGACCTTGACCCGATAGGGATTGACGCCGATGCCGTCGGCCACGACGTAGTACCCGAGCTGGCCGCGCGGCGCTTCCGACCGGCTGTAGATCTCGGACTTCGGTGGCTTCACGCGCTTGGGCACCTTCTCGTGGACGTCGGCGCGCTCCATCTTCTCGAGGCGATCGAGGGCCTGGTGCACGATCTTGGCGCTCTCCGCCATCTCCACCGTGCGCACCCAGTTGCGGTCGAAGCAGGAGCCGAGGGGCCCGAACTCGCCCTTGCCGACGCAGACCTCGAACGCGTAGCTGTCGTACCCCGAGTAGGGCGCGTCCTTGCGCAGGTCGCGCGGCGGGCCGCTGCCGCGCAGGTTGGGACCGGTCAGGTCGTAGGAGACGGCGACCTCCACCGGGCACACCCCGATGTTGGCCGTGCGCTTGATGAAGATCTTGTTCTTGAGCAGGAGGTCGATCAGCTCGGGATAGGTGATCGCCTCGAACTCGCGCAGGAACTGCCGGCAGGCCTTGATGAACCCCTGGGGCAGGTCGTGGCTGACTCCGCCCACCCAGTTGTAGTTGTAGAGAAGGCGAGCCCCGCAGGTCCACTCGAACATGTCGAGGATCTTCTCGCGGTCGCGCAGGAGATGCAGGAAGGGGGTGAAGGCGCCGATGTCCATGCCGTAGGTGCCCACGGCCACGCAGTGCGAGGCGATGCGCTGCAGCTCGGCCATGATCACGCGGATGGTCTGGACGTACGGGCTGGGTTCGATCTTGAGCAGGCCCTCGACGGCGAGGGCGTAGCCGAGCGAGTTGCCCATCGAGGCCACGTAGTCCATCCGGTCGGTGTACGGGATCACCCCCGGGTAATCGACGTTCTCCGCGTGCTTCTCGAAGCAGCGGTGCAGGTAGCCGATGTGGGGCCGGGCCGCGCGCACGACCTCGCCGTCCGTGCGCAGCTCCAGCCGCAGCACGCCGTGGGTGGACGGGTGCTGGGGACCCATGTTCAGGATCATCTCGTCGGTGTCGAGATCGTCGACCCGCCAGCCGAAGCCCGAGCTCATGGCCTCGGTGCTCACGGGCGAGCCTCTGGGGCCGCCGCTCGGGTGGCGCATCGCTCGCCGAGCGTGCCCACATGTGAAGAATTGACGATCATCCGTGCCGCTCGCTCACGCGCGACCGCTGCGCAGGTCTGAGTGTCCGGTGAAGGTGATGCCTAACAGGTCTTAGGCCTCGCGCTCGTGCCAGTTGGCCACGCCCCACACGTTCTCCACCGTCCGCACCGAGGGCGACTCGCGCGGCAGGTGGACCTTCAGGACGAAGCCGTGCGTGTGCGCGTAGGACCAGAGGTGATAGACGAGCTCGAGGCGCGGGGGCGTCTCCTTCGGATAGTCCACCGCGGAGAGGCACATCAGGTTGTCGAACCCGAGCTCCGGGTCGGACTTGCAGAAGGCGGCGACCTCCGCGATGACTTCCGGCGCCAGCACCGCCCAGGGCTGCAGGACGTCGGCCTGGAAGGCCGTGATCCGCTCGCCGAACTGCGCGCTCAGGCGCTGATGGATGGCAGGCGCGTCCATGTCGCCGTTACTTCGTGGACTCCGGCGCCATGCTCGCGCCGGCCAGGCTGCCCAGCGTATCGCCCTTCCGGCGGAGAACGCGGTCTTCCTGGATCCGCTCCTGGAGCTTCATGACGCCGTAGAGCAGCGCCTCCGGGCGCGGCGGACAGCCGGGCACGTACACGTCCACCGGCACCACCTCGTCCACGCCCTTGAGGACGTGGTAGCCCACGCGCCAGTACGGGCCGCCGTTGTTGGCGCACGAGCCCATCGAGATCACGTACTTGGGTTCCGGCATCTGCTCGTAGAGCCGCTTGAGCCGCGTCGCCATCTTCAAGGTGACGGTGCCGGCCACGATCATGAGGTCGCTCTGCCGCGGGGTGCCGCGCGGGATCATCCCGAAGCGGTCCCAGTCGTAACGGCTGGCCCCCGTCGCCATCATCTCGATCGCGCAGCAGGCCAGGCCGAACGTCATGGGCCACAGGCTCGATTTCCGCGCCCAGTTGACGACGTTGTCGACGGTCGTGAAGACGACGTTCTCTTCGCTGAACTTGTTCTGTACGAGGCCGGTGATGGCGGGCATTCCTAGGTCCTGTCCTCCGCCCGCACCCACTCCAGGTCGCCCTTGCGCCAGACGTAGGCCAGGGCGACGACGAGGATGGCGATGAAGACGAGTCCTTCCACGTAGGGCAAGAGGCCCTGCTCCTCACCGAGCTTGCGGAACACCACCGCCCAGGGCAGGAGGAAGACGGCCTCCACGTCGAAGATGATGAAGATGAGGGCGAAGACGTAGAAGCGGATGTTGAACTGGATCCACGCGCTGCCCGTGGGGTTCTCACCGCACTCGTAGGTCGTGAGCTTCTCTTCGCTGAAGCGCGACGGACGGATGATGCGCCAGATGACGAGGTTCATGGCCAGGAAGCCGACCCCCATCACGAGGAAGACGAGGACCGCCGCATGGGTGGTCAGGAAG
>QHVP01000620.1 GCA_003222295.1 Acidobacteriota bacterium
CCGGCACACGGCCAAGTTCGGGGCCTCCTATCGCAAGATCGGGGTCAAGAACTTCAATCCCGGCCAGTCGAGCGGCAGTTTCTTCTTCGACGGCCAGTTCACGAGCGCCGATCCGCTGCAAGCCGACGACCGCGACCCCTATGCGTTGGCCGCGTTCCTGCTCGGGTATCCGTCGAGCGGCTCCATCCCCGTGTCGGCGCCGATCAACGCCTATATCAACTACTACGCGGGGTACGTGCAAGACGACTTCCGCGTCAACCCGAGCCTGACGGTCAACCTCGGCCTGCGTTATGAGTTCGAGCAGGGCCTGCAGGAGAAGGACAACCAGATCACCGTCGGGTTCGACCGAGATCGATCCTGGCCGTTCCAGGTGCCCGGCGTGTCCCTGAAAGGCGGCCTGGAATACGCCGGGGTTGACGGGTACCCCGCGCATCAGAGCGACCCTTCCAAGACCAAGTTCGCACCGCGCGTCGGGTTTGCATGGTCGGTCGACCCCAAGACCGTGCTGCGAGGCGGATACGGCCTCTTCTGGGCGCCGCATCAGTACGCGGGGATCAGTAGCGCCGGCCTGGGGACGCGGGGCTACACGCAGACGACCGACCTCGTGGCGACGACGGACGGCGGCCTGACCCCGTGCGCTGGCTGCAGCATCGTGAACCCCTTCCCGAGCGGCATCTCTCAGCCGACCGGCAACGCCGGCGGCATCCTGACCGGTGCCGGGGGAACCGTGCAGTTCAACGATCAGTTCCGCAAGTCCGCCTACGTCCACCAATACTCCTTGGACGTCCAGCACGAGTTCGCCGGGCGGATCGTGGCCGGGATCAGCTACATCGGCGCGACGTCGCGGCATCTCGGCCTCGGTGGCAACGACAATGCAACCTTGAACATCAACCAGCTCGATCCGAAGTACCTCAGCCTCGGCTCGGCCCTGTTGGACCAGCTGCCGAACCCGTTCTTCGGCAACCCGGCCTTCGGCGCGTTTGCGAGCCAGACAACCATCACCCGCCGTCAGCTCTTGCGGCCCTACCCCCAGTTCGGAGACCTGCTGGCCGCCCAGGTCAGCGGCGGCAAGGCCCAGTACCACTCGGTCGTCGTGAGGCTCGAGCGGCCCATGGCAAACGGCTGGGGCGGCCGCATCAACTACACCTACAGCTCGAACAAGAACAACGTCTTCGGCGAGCTGAACCAGTTCTCCAACAACAGCGGCAGCCGCAACCGGCCGCTCAACAGCTACGACGTCGACGCCGAGTACGCGCACTCGATCACGGAGCAGCCGCATCGCCTCAACTTCGCGCTGACCGGCGAGCTACCCTTCGGCAAGAACAAGAAGCATCTTTCCGAACCAGGGCTGGCCCGCGTCCTCTTCGGCGGCTGGGCGGTCACGGGCGTCGGGTACTTCCAGAGCGGCTTCCCGGCGGCCATCATCCAGTCGAACAACAACACGGGCGTGTTCACACGACTCCAGCGGCCGAACGTGACGGGCACGAGCCCGGCGACCTCGGGCAACACCGACAGCCACTACGACCGCTCTTGCGGCTGCATCGCGAACTGGTTCAATCCCGCCGCGTGGTCGAACGCGCCCGCGTTCACCTTCGGCAACTCTCCGCGCACGGAGACCGCCATGCGGACGCCGTTCAAGACCCAGACCGACGTGGCGTTCCAGAAGGTCGAGCCGCTGGGCGGCACCCGGCAGGTCATGGTCCGGTTCGAGCTGATCAACGTCTTCAACAACACCCAGTTCAACGGGCCGGACATGACCTTCGGGTCGTCGTCGTTCGGCACCGTCACGGCCACGCGCGGCTTCCCGCGCCTGCTGCAGCTGATGCTCCGATTCTCGTTCTAGGACACCGCCTCTGACGCGTGGGCGGCCCCTTCGGGGGCCGCCCTTTTTCGTCTAGGATCGAAGCCGTGACGTCGCCTCGGCGCGCCTGTCTTCTTCTTCTTGGTTCAGCGCTCCTCCTCTCCTGCTCCCGGTCTCGCCCCCCGATCCGCAACGTCCTGCTGATCAGCATCGACACCCTGCGCGCGGACCGCGTGAGCGCCTACGGCTTCCCGCGGCCGACGACGCCGAACATCGATGCCGTGGCCGGGGAGGGGGTGATGTTCAAGAACGTCCACACGCCGGTGCCCATGACCCTGCCCGCGCATGTCTCCATGCTCACGGGGACGCTGCCCCCGACCCATGGTCTGCGCGACAACCTGCTCAACCGGCTGCCGGAGGGCAGCCTGACCCTGGCCGAGATGCTCAAGGCGAAGGGCTTCACGACCGGCGCCGTCGTCAGCAGCTTCGTCCTCGACCGCCGCTTCGGCACCAGCCAGGGCTTCGACAGCTACGACGACCGCTTCCAGGCCGTGCACAAGATCGGCGACCTCAGCGAGCGCAAGGCAGACGAGGCGGCGCGCGTCGCGAGAGACTGGCTCGACGCGCACAAGGACCGGCCCTTCTTCTTCTTCGCGCACTTCTACGACCCGCACGAACCCTACGAGCCGCCCGAGCCGTTCGCGTCGCAGTGGAAGGCTCAGCCCTACGAGGGGGAGGTGGCCTTCGCGGACCACTGCGCGGGCCAGGTCATCGATAAGCTCCGGCAGCTCGGCCTCTACGACTCGACCCTCATCGTCATCACCGGGGATCACGGGGAGATGCTCGGCGAGCACGGTGAGCTGAACCACGGGTTCTTCATCTACGAGGGCGCGCTTCGGGTGCCCCTCGTCGTGCGGGTGCCCCACGCGGAAGGAGCGCCGCGGCAGGTCGACCTTCCCGTGAGCCTCATCGACATCGTGCCCACCATCCTCTCCCTGGTGGGGGCCGAGGTCCCCAAGGAGGTGCAGGGGGTGGACCTCTCTCCCTGGCTCGCGGGGCGGGGCGCGGGCGGGGGAGCGAGACCGCTCTACGCGGAGACGGTGACGCCCACCCGCTACTACGGCGCCAACTCCCTGCTCGGGGTCATCGCGGACGGCTGGAAGTACATCGAGACCACGCGCCCCGAGCTCTACGATCTCCGGAACGATCCGGCGGAGGCCGTGAACCTTATCGGGCGCGAGCCGGCACGGGCGGACGCGCTGGGACGGACGCTCGCCGCGATCCTGGCCGCGGCCGGCCGCGCTCCCGGACCGGCGCCAGAGTCCGCGGCCCTGGACGAGGAATCAAGGCAGCGCCTGGCCGCGCTCGGCTACCTGGGCCGGGGCGGCGACACCTCCTCGAACGTCTTCGACCGGAGCAAGGAAGACCCCAAGGACCTGATCGCGTTCTTCCGAAAGGACCAGCAGCTCAACACGCTCGTCGAGGACAAGAAGTACCCCGAGGCCCGCGCCCTCTGCGACGAGATGCTCCGTCAGCGGCCGGGATTCGCGGACTGCCATCTGCAGATGTCCAAGATCGCCGCGGCCGAAGGCAACCTCGGCGCGGCCGTCACGGCGGCGGCCAAGGCGGTCGCGGTGGGGCCGAAGAACGAGAGGGCCCATCTGCAACTGGCGGCTCTTCTCAGGGAGCGTGGCGATCTCGACGGCGCCATCGCCCACTTTCGTCAGGCCCTGGCCCTCGAACCCGGCAACTCCGACGCCCGCATGTGGTTGGGCCGCGCGCTGGCGGAGAAGGGGCAGCTCGACGAGGCGGCGAGCCTTCTCGGCCCCACCGCGACGGGCCCGCCGGAGAGCGCGATGACGGCGACCCAGCTCGGCTACGTGCTGGCCAAGCAAGGCAAGCTGCCGGAGGCCGTGGCGAGCTATCGCCGCGCCCTCGCGCTCGACCCGGGCTCGGCGGAGGCGCACGCCTATCTCGGCTCGGCCCTCGCTTCGCAGGCGCAGTGGGACGAAGCCATCACCCACTTCGAGATCGCGTTGAAGACCCGCCCGGAGAACGCGGAGCTCCACGACTGGCTGGGGATGGCCCTGCGCGAGAAGGGACGGCCGGACGAGGCCCTCGGGCACTTCCGCGAGGCGGTGAGGCTCGGGCCCGGCCTCGCCATGGCCCACTTGAACCTGGGACGCGCGCTCAAGCAGCAAGGGAACCTGGACGGGGCGCTCTCCCAGTATCGGCGTGCCCTCGCCATCGATCCGCGCCTCGCCGCCGCCCACAACAGCCTGGGCAGCGCGCTGGGGTCACAGGGCCACGTGCGCGAGGCCATCCGGGAGTTCCGCGAGGCGCTGCGGCTGCAGCCCGACAACGAGGAGGCCCACAACAACCTCGGCCTCGCCCTGCGCATGACCGGGGAGCGCGATCAGGCCCTCACGGAGTTCACGGCCGCGCTCGCCCGCCGGCCCGACTGGCCGGGGCCGATGAGCGAGATCGCGTGGATCCTCGCGACGCACTCCGACCCCGCGGTCCGCGACCCCGTCAAGGCGGTTCGACTCGCGGAGCGCGCCGCACAACTGACCGGGCGCCGCCAACCCGTGATCCTGGATACGCTGGCCGCGGCCTATGCGGCCGCCGGTGACTTCGAGCGCGCATCCGCCACCGCGCAGGACGCGGCTTCCCTCGCCGCCGCCGGCGGCGCGACGGCCCTGTCCGCCGACATCGGGGGACGCCTCGCGCTCTACCGGCAGCGAAAGCCGTATCGCGAGACGCGCGGGACCACGGCGGTGGGCCGCTAGTCCCTACGTGACCGCCAATTGGTGCAGGTCGTTCAGTATCCCGGCCGCCGTCACCTCCGGTCCGGCCCCGGGCCCGGTGATGACGAGGGGCTCGCTTCGGTAGCGCCGGGTGGTGAAGGACACGAGGTTGCGCGTGCCCCTCAGGGCGCCCAAGGCGGAGTCGGCGGGCACGGCCACGAGTTGCGCGCGCACGCTGCGGGGTGTCGCCACCACGACGTAACGCAGCACGCGGGCGCGGCTCTTCTCCAGCTCCACCCGCCGGCGCCACTCCTCGTCGAGGGAAGAGAGGTTCACGAGGAACTCATCGAACTTTACCTGCCTGAGCGCGGGCGGCACCAGGTCCTCGGCCACGGGCGGCGGCCCGGCGTAGCAGAGCAGCCGGCCCAGGATGAGGCCCTTGCGGCCGGCGTCGCGGCCCGAGAGGTCGTCGCGTGGATCGGGCTCGGCGTAGCCGAGGGCCACCGCCTCCCGCACCGCGGCCGAGAAGGGCTTGCCTTCGGAGACCGACGACAGCACGTAGCCCAGGGTGCCGCTGAAGCAGCCCTCGACGCGCAGGACGCGGTCGCCGCTGTCCACGAGCTTGCGGTGCGTGTCGAGGATCGGCATCCCCGCGCCCACCGTGGCCTCGAAGCGCAGCCGGCGGCCGGAGCGCTGCACCGCCGCCAGCAGCCGCGAGTA
>QHVP01000107.1 GCA_003222295.1 Acidobacteriota bacterium
TACTTCGCGCCCGCCGACTCCGGTAGGCTCGTCTTGTCGGGTCGGCTGGCGGCCGGACGAACGTCGTAGGAGGAGAAGTGCACAAGCGCAAGCTGGGAAAAAGCAATCTGGAGGTCTCGGCCCTCGGTTTCGGGTGCATGGGATTGAGCTTCGGCTATGGCCCCGCACAGGAAAAGCAGAAGGCGATCTCGCTGATCCGGGAAGCGTTCGAGAGCGGCGTGACGTTCTTCGACACCGCCGAAGCCTATGGTGCCTTGAACGAAGAAATGGTGGGCGAGGCCTTGGCGCCCATCCGCGACCAGGTCGTGATCGCGACCAAGTTCGGCTTCAAAGACGGGGACTCCAAGGCGGGCATGGACAGCCGGCCGGAGCGCATCCGGCAGGTCGCCGACGCATCGCTCCAGCGTCTCCAGACCGACCGCATCGACCTCTTCTATCAGCACCGTGTCGATCCTAACGTGCCGATCGAGGACGTGGCGGGCACGGTCAAGGACCTGATCCGCCAGGGCAAGGTCAAGCACTTCGGCCTTTCCGAGGCCGGCGTGCAGTCGATCCGCCGCGCGCACGCGGTGCAACCCGTCACGGCGCTCCAGAGCGAGTACTCGCTGTGGTGGCGCGAGCCCGAAGCGGAAGTACTGCCGACGTGCGAGGAGCTGGGCATCGGTTTCGTGCCCTTCAGCCCGCTCGGCAAGGGCTTCCTGACCGGCAAGATCGACGAGAACACCTCGTTCGACAAGGACGACTTCCGCAACGTCGTCCCCCGCTTCTCACCGGAAGCCCGCAAGGCGAACCAGGCGCTCGTCGATCTGCTTGGGAAGATCGCCGCGGCCAAGCAGGCGACCCCGGCCCAGATTGCGCTGGCCTGGCTGCTGGCGCAGAAGCCGTGGATCGTGCCGATCCCGGGCACCACCAAGGTGCATCGCTTGAAGGAGAATCTCGGCGCGGCCACTCTACAATTGACGGAAGACGACCTGCGCCAGATCGAAGGTGCCCTCACCAGCATCAAGGTGCAAGGGGATCGCTATCCCGCGCACCTGGCGGCGCGCGCCGGCCGATAAGGCGTCACCGGGAGAGAGACATTCACCATGCCCATCAGCGAAGAAGCGCAACGCAACCACGGCGCGAGCCGGGGTTGATCCCGATCATCCGGCGCGCGACGTCTGCCGACCTGCCGAGGATCGGCCGCCTCGGCGCGCTCCTCATCGAGGAGCATCACGGATTCGACTCGCGGCGCTTCCTGGCCGCGAGGCAAAGGACGGCGACGGACTACGCGTCCTTCTTGAGCACGCAGCTCGAAGACCCGGACGTCGCCGTCCTCGTCGCCGACCACGACGGGGACGTCATCGGCTACGCGTACGCCGCCGTCGAGGGGTACGACTACATGGCCCTCCGTGGGCCGGCGGGCGCCCTGCACGACGTCATCGTCGACCTGGAGCATCGCCGCCGCGGCGTCGGCCGCCTGCTGCTGGACGCGGCCCTGGCCTATCTGAAGTCGCGCGGCGCGCCTCGCGTCGTCCTCTCGACCGCCGAGCGGAACGAGCCGGCGCAGCGGCTCTTCGCGAGCGCCGGCTTCCGCCGGACGATGATCGAGATGACGCGGGAGCTGGACGAGCCTTGAAGAACGGCCACTCGACAGGAGCTGTGACATGCTGACCACACGCGCACTCGGGACCCAGGGCCTCACGGTTTCCGCACTCGGCCTCGGCTGCATGGGGATGAGCCAGTCCTACGGCACCTCCGAGGAGCGGGACGAGCGCGAGTCCATCGCCACCATCCACCGGGCCATCGAGCTCGGCGTCACGTTCTTCGACACGGCCGAGGTGTACGGCCCGCACACGAACGAGGAGCTGCTGGCGCGCGCGCTGAGGGGCCAGCGCGACCGCGCGGTCATCGCGACCAAGTTCGGTTTCAAGATCGAGAACGGTTCCATCTCCGGCCTGGACAGCCGGCCGGAGCACATGCGCGAGGCGGTCGAGGGCTCTCTCCGCCGCCTCGCCACCGACCGCATCGACCTCCTCTACCAGCACCGCGTGGACCCCGCCGTGCCCATCGAGGACACGGTGGGTGCGATGGCCGAGCTCGTGCGCGAGGGCAAGGTCCGCTTCCTCGGCCTCTCCGAGGCCGGCGAGCAGACGATCCGCCGCGCGCATCCCGTGCACCCGATCTCGGCCCTGCAGAGCGAGTACTCGCTCTGGGAGCGCAACCTCGAGCCGCGCATCATCCCGCTCCTGCGCGAGCTGGGTATCGGACTCGTTCCGTTCGCGCCGCTCGGCCGCGGCTTCCTGACCGGCGCGGTGAAGCGCGCCGAGGAGTACCCGGAAGGCGACTTCCGCCGCAACGACCCGCGTTACCAGGGTGAGAACTTCGACGCCAACGTGCGGGCGGCCTCGGCCGTGCGCGATGTGGCCACGCGAAAGGGAGCGACCCCGGGACAGATCGCGCTCGCCTGGCTGCTCCACAAGGGCCCGGACATCGTGCCCATCCCCGGCACCAAGCGCCGGCGCTACCTCGAGGAGAACGTCGGAGCCGCGGACGTCTCGCTCAGCGCCGAGGAGATGGGCACGCTGGACGTGGCGCTCGCTCCGGAGAAGGTGTCCGGACCGCGCTACGGCCAGAAGCAGATGGCGCAGCTGGACCGCTGAGGTCTTCGCCGAGCCCGCGCCGTGACGGCCGCGCCTTCGAGCAGGGGCCGATGGGGTCAGCCTTGGGTGGTATGATTTGGAGTATGAGAATCAAGACATCAGTCACGATCGACGAGCGGGTTCTCAGGGCGATCGACAAGGCGACCACTCGCAGCCGCAGCCGGTCTCGCCTGATCGAGGATGCGGCCCGTGAGTTCCTGGCCCGCCGGGCGCGTACAGCCAGGGAGGCGCGCGACCTCGCGATCCTGAACGAGTGCGCGGCCGATCTGAACAAGGAGATGGAGGACGTTCTCGGCTATCAGGCGGACATCTGAAGCGCGGCGACCTCTTCCGCGTCCGGCATCCGGGGCGGGGCGACCCGAAGAGGGCGCGAGTCTTCGTCATCGTGAGCCGCCAGGCGTTGGTCGACTCGTTGTTCTCGACCGTGATCTGCGCCCCCGTCTATACCCGTCGCGACGGTCTGGCGACGCAGGTCGACGTCGGTATCGAGGACGGGTTCAAGCATGAATCCAGCATTCACTGCGATGCTCTAGTCAGCCTGCCGAAGGCAATGATGACCGACTACGTTTCCAGCCTCAGAGCCGCGCGCCTGCGTGCGCTCGATCAGGCGCTCCGAGTGGCATTGGCGCTGGCCTGAAGAGCCTCCCTGGCGCGACCCATGCACGACCTCCGTCGCATCTGCGCTCTCTCCGGCCTGAGCCTGCTGGCCGCGACGTGGCTCGGGGCCCAGGCGCCCTCCCCCGCGCCTTCGGCGGCCCCGGCCGCGCCCGCGAACCCGTTCCTGCTCAGCCCCGAAGAGCGCGCGCGCCTGGATCAGCTCTCGCGCGAAGACCATGCCGACATGCTGAGGCAGCTTGGCATCACGAAGCTTCGGCCCGGCGCCAACGGCCGCGCGGCCGCGGGCGAGCCGGGCGCGGCGAACTACGATCCGGCCAAGGCGAACCCCTATCCCGACTGGCCCGACCCCCTGACTCTGAAAGACGGCCGCAAGGTCACGAGCGCGGAGATGTGGTGGCGGCAGCGGCGTCCGGAGATCGCCGAGGACTTCGAGCGCGAGGTCTACGGCCGCGTGCCCAGCGGCGTGCCGACGGTCGCGTGGACGGTGGCCGAAACCGTGGAGACCACCGTCGGGGGCCAGCCCGTCGTGGCCCGGCGCGTGATCGGGCACGTCGACAATTCCGCGTATCCCGCCATAAGCGTGGACATCAAGATGGCGGTGGTCGTGCCCGTGAATGCCAAAGGGCCGGTGCCCGTCCTGATGATGTTCGGCTGGGGCAACATGCCCGGCGAGCCGCTGCCGCGATTCCCCGGCGTCCAGGAGCCCGCCGCCCCGCCTTCCACCGAGCAGCTCATCGCCGCCGGCTGGGGTTACGTCTCGCTCAGCACCGCCAGCATCCAGGCCGACAACGGAGCCGGCCTCACCGCGGGCATCATCGGGCTCGCCAACAAGGGCCAGCGCCGGACGCCGGAGCAGTGGGGATCGTTGCGCGCGTGGGCCTGGGGCGCGGCCCGCGCGCTCG
>QHVP01000621.1 GCA_003222295.1 Acidobacteriota bacterium
GAGGGCGGCGTGGTACCCGGGGGACACCGCGCGGTATACGGCGAACGTGGGCGTCGCCGAGCTCGGATCGAAGGGACGCCCTTCGATGCTGAACGGCCCGCCGTACGAGGGTCCAGTCAGGGGCAGACGCGAGGCGAGCGCCGCCGCGCGCACGCCTGGAATCGTGCGTACGCCTGCGTCGATGCGATCGAGCAGGGTCAGCCGCCGCCCGCCATCGTCGCCGCTGCGGCCGAGATTGAGCTCGACGGTGAGCACGCCGCCGGTCGAGAAACCCGGAGAGATCGCCTGCAGCCGGAGGACGCTGCGCACGAGCAGGCCGGCGCCGGCCAGGAGCAGCACCGCGAGGGCCAGCTCGGAGACGACGAGCACGCGTCGCGCGCGCACGCTGGCCCGTCCGGGCGAGCCGCTCCGCCCGCCGTCGCCCAGCGCCTCGGTCAGGTCGCCTCGCGTCGCCTGAAGGGCCGGGGCCAGACCGGCCAGGATGGCGGCCGTCACCGAAGCGACGACGGCAAAGGCGAGGGCGCGCGTGTCGATCGTGGCCTCGGCGAGACGGGGGATGTCGGCACCCGAGGCGACGAGGAGGCGCGTTCCCCAGACCGCGAGCCACGCGCCCAGGGCACCGCCGGCCAGGGCGAGGACGAGGCCCTCCATCACGAGCTCGCGCACGATCCGCAGCCGCGAGGCGCCCAGGGCGAGACGGACGGCCATGGCGCGCCGTCGCGCGAGGCCGCGGGCGAGGAGCACGTGCGCCACGTCCACGCAGGAGATGAGCAGGAGGGTCATCACCGCCGCGAACACGATGCCCAGGCTGCGGCCGGCTCCGCCGACGACGACTTCTCGCAGGGGCACTACGCTGATCCGCCAGCCGCCGTCCTCGCCGCCGGGGCCGCGATAGCTGCGGGGATGCTCGGATTCGAGCGCCTGCGCGATCGCGGCCATCTCGGCCACGGCCGCGGGCAGCGCGACCTCGGGCCGCCGTCGGGCCACGACTCCCAGGGAATAGCGCGACCGATCCGCTTTCTCTTCCGCCGAGAGGGCGAGAGGCACGAAGACGTCCGCCGCCCCCCCGAAGCGCGCGCCGGGCGGCGGGAACGCGAGTCCGCGTGGAGTCACACCCACCACGGTGCGGACCCGGCCGTCGAGCACGATCGATCGGCCGATCGCGGCACCGTCCCCCGCGAAGCGGCGCTGCCACAGCCCCCACGAAAGGATGGCGACGGCATCGCCGCCGGGCTGCCCCTCGCCGGGCGCGAAGGCCCGGCCGACCGCCGGGGTGATTCCGAGGAGCGGCAGCAGGTCGGGCGACACGCGGGCGGCGGCCAGCCGCTCCGGATCGCCACCGCCGGTCAGGTTGGCCTCGACGCGTGAGAAGGCGACGATGCCGTCGAACGAGCGCGCCCGTGCGCGGTAGTCGAGCAGCTCCGGCGCCGAGGCGCCGATGTCGCGCATCCCCAGGCTGAGGAAGTTTCCTTCCAGGGAGACCAGCCGATCCGCGGCGGCGTAGGGCAGCGGCTTGAGCACGGCGGCGTCGGCCACGCTGAAGATCGCGGTGGCGGATCCGATCCCCAGGGCGAGCGCGGCCACCGCGGCCATGGTCGGACCGGGAGTCCGCAAGAGGCCGCGGACGGCGCGACCCAGCTCGGTCATGAGGGTCTCGTCTTCATTCCGCGCGCAGCGCGACCGAGGGATCGACGCGGGCCGCGCGCCGGGCGGGCACGTAGCCGGCGGCCAGGGCGACCAGGGCGAGCAGGACGGCCACCATCAGCAGCGTGGCCGGGTCGCCGGGGCCCACCCCGAAGAGCATGCTGGCCACGATCCGGCGCAGGGCCAGCGCGCCCCCCAGGCCGGCCCCGATACCGACGAGGGCCACCCCCATGGTCTGGCTCAGCACCAGACCCATCACGTCGTGCGCGCGGGCGCCCAGGGCCATGCGCAGGCCGATCTCGCGCGTGCGGCGCGAGACCGCGTAGGCCATGACGCCGTAGATCCCGATCCCGGCCAGGGCGAGCGCCACCACCGCGAAAGCGCCGAGGAGCGCGAGCGTGAAGTGGCGGCCCGCGAACGAGCCCGCGAGCAGCTCGTTCATCGCGCGCACGTGCGTGACCGGCACGTCCTTGTCCACCTGGCCGACCTCGCGCTTGATCGACTCCGTGAGGGCGGCCGGGGAGACGGACGACCGCACGACCACGTTCATCCATGTCCGCCACGGCCGCGGCTCCTGCGCCATGGGCGTATACAAGGCGGGCGTGTCGTCCGCGTCGAGTCCATCGCCCCGGACGTCGCCCGCCACGCCGACCACGCGGATCCACACGCGCGGGGTCGCGCGCGCCCAGGCTACGCGGCGGCCGAGGGGATCGCCGCCATGGAAGAGCGTCCGCACCGCGGACTCGTTGACGATCCCGACCGGCTCCGCGCCGGCGGCGTCGGTGGCGTCCAGGCCGCGCCCGCGCCGCAGCGGGATGCCGAGCGTGCGCAGGTACGCCGTGCTCACTCCGCGGCTCATGACCTCGGGCTCACGGCCCGGCTCGACCGGGGGCTCGCCTTCGATGACGAAGTTCTGCGGGACCTTGCCCGGATCGAAAGGCAGCTCGCTGGTGGCCGCGGCCGAGCTCACTCCGGGCAGCGCGCGCACGCGATCCAGCACGGACTCGAAGAACAACGTGCGCCGCGGGATGTCGCGGTACGGGTTCATGGGCAGCGTCAGGTTGAAGGTCAGCAGGCGCTCGGGCTGGAAGCCGGGGTCCACCGACTGCAGGTGGTGCAGGCTGCGCAGGAGCAGGCCCGCCCCGGCCAGCAGCACGACGGAGAGCGCGACCTCGGAGACGACCAGCAGCCGGCGGACTCTCTCGCGTCCGGGAGCGTCGATCGAGCGCGCTCCCTCCTTGAGCTGGGGCGCCACCGACCGCCCCGCCGCTTGCAGGCCCGGAGCGAGGCCGAACAGGACGCCGGTCAGGAGCGAGATGCCGGCGGTGAAGGCCAGCACCCAGGGATCGAGGCGAACGGACACGAGCGCGGGGATCTGGTCCTGTCCGAGGGCCACGATGATTCCCAGCGCCCACGAGCCCACCAGCAGTCCGGCCAGGCCTCCCGCCGACGCCAGCAGCACGCTCTCCACCAGGAGCTGGCGGAGCAGGCGGCCCCGGCCCGCCCCCAGCGAGGCGCGGATCGCCATCTCGCGCTGGCGGTCGGCCGCGCGCGCGAGGAGCAGGTTCACCACGTTCACGCCCGCGATGAGCAGGACGAAGCCCACGGCGCCGAAGAGGAGGAGGAGAGCCGGCCGCACGGCCTGCACGATGAAATCGTGAAGGGGCATGAGGAGGAAGCGGCGATCGCGGTTCTCGACGGGATACAGGGCGGCCAGGCGTTGGGCGATGGCGTCCGCGTCCGCCTGCGCCTGGGCCAGGGTGACGCCCGGACGCAAGCGGGCCAGGCCAAGCAGCGTGTGCGCGCCGCGCGCCTCCGCCTCCGGGGGCGACTCCGGCCATTGCGAGGCGAAGACGTCCGCCTTCGCTTCCGGCAGCTCGAATCCCGCGGGCAGGACGCCCACGACCCGATAGGTCCCGGTGACGAATCGGAAGGTGCGGCCCACGGCGCCGGGATCGGCGCCCAGGCGCTGCCGCCAGAAGCCGTCGCTGACCACCACGACCTTCTCCGCGCCCACGTGATCGTCGGCGGCGGTGAGGACGCGGCCGAGCGCGGGCCTGGTCCCGAGCAGGCCCAGGGCGTCCCCGGTGACGAGCGCACCGTCCAGGCGCTCGGCCAGGGGCTCGCCCGGTACGTCGAAGAACTGGGGACGATAGCCCGCGAACCCTTCGGCGGTGCGCGACTGCTCGGTGAGGTCGCGCAGGTCGGGGGCGGAGCTGCCGCGGCGGATGCGCAGGAGGCGATCCGGCTCCCCATAGGGCAGCGGACGCAGGAGCACGGCCCGCACCACGCTGAACATCGCGGTGTTCGCGCCGATGCCGAGGGCGAGCGTGGCCACGGCGGCGACGGTGAAGGCGGGCGCCCGCCCCAGCCGGCGCGCCGCGTAGCGGAGGTCCTGCACCAGCGTGTCCATGACCTGGCTCCTATTCGGCGCCGTCGGCCTCATCCCCGTCCGCGGAGGCCTTGGGACGGATGCCGTACCGCTTGAGCTTCTCGTGGAAGGTGGTGGCGAGGAGGCCCAGCCGCGCCGCGGCCCGCCGTTGATTGCCGCCCGTCGATTCCAGCGCGGCCAGGATCAAGCCGCGCTCGTAGGCCCGCACGCGTGAGCGCAGGTCGGCCGTCGTGTCGTCTTTCAAGCGCACCTCACTCGTAGCCTTCGACATGGCATCGCGAAGGTCCTGCCGAGCGTATCCATCCGTCCTCCTACGCGGCCCGCGTGGAGTTCACGGCATCCGGGATGCCGGCGGCTTCAGGCCACGCCGGCCGAGGTGGTGGCCGCCTCCGCCGCGGCCAGGTCCTCCACGATTCGTCCGTCGAAGAGATTGATCGTGCGCTCGGCGTGGCGCGCGAAGCGCGGGTCGTGCGTGACCATGACGATGGTGGATCCGGCGCGATGCAGCTCGCGCAGCAGGTCCATCACCGCCTCGCCGTTCTTCGAGTCGAGGTTGCCGGTGGGCTCGTCCGCGAGCATGACCTTGGGCTTGCCCACGATCGCCCGCGCCACGGCGACGCGCTGCTGCTGGCCGCCCGAGAGCTGGCTGGGCAGGTGCTTGGCCCGATGGCCCATGCCCACGCGCTCGAGCGCTTCCTTCACGCGCTCGCGCCGCTCCGCGGACGGCATGCCGCGGTAGGTCAGCGGCAGCTCGACGTTCTCGAAGACGGTGAGGTCGCCGATCAGGTTGAAGCTCTGGAAGATGAACCCGACGTCGCGGTTGCGGATGCGCGCGCGCTTGCCGAGGTCGAGGTCCTGCACGGGGTCGCCCGCGATCGTGTAGGTGCCCCCCGTCGGGGTGTCCAGCAAGCCGAGGATGGACAGGAGCGTGGACTTTCCGCACCCGGACGGGCCGGAGATGGCGACGTATTCACCCTGGGCGATGTCGAGGTGGATGCCGGCGAGGGCGTGGGTCTCGACTTCGTCCGTGTAGAAGACCTTGGTCAGGCCCTCGAGGCGGATCAGGGGGACGGTCGCGTTCATCGGATCTCCTTGCGCGGGCATAGGGCTCGCGCGTTCATCGTCTAGGACGCTGGCCGGGGCGTCCGGGTTGCGCTGGTTTGCAGTTCACTTCAGGCGGATCCTGTCGTAGGCGTCCCAGGCCGACGTATCGGACAGGACCACCTGGTCGCCGGGTACCAGCCCGCCGGTCACCTCGATCGTGGA
>QHVP01000103.1 GCA_003222295.1 Acidobacteriota bacterium
GGCGGCGAAGAAGCACGAGCGCGCCGTGCAGTACTTCAAGCGTCACTGAACGGACGGCGGCGCAACCATGGCGAGCACGAGCGCCAGACGATCGGCCGCACGGCGCAGGACGCAGAGGCGCCGTCCGGCCAAGACCCGGCGGTGGTCGGCGGAGGTCACGCGCCGCAGCGACGCCCTCGACCTGGAGTCGGGCGTGTTCCGGAAGAGCCCGCACGCGATCGCGGTGTCCCTGACCGACCTTCTTCATCAATCGGGCCGGCTGCGGGCTCAGCGCCTCGCGGCGCGCGAAGCTCGAGCGGGCCAAGGAAGAACTGAGGAAGCTCCACGGGCGGCCGGCGGGCCGGGCGACGCGATCACGCGCCAAGGCGCGCTGAAGGACGGGAGAGGTAGTTCCTGGCCGTCGGTGATGACCCTGCGGCCCCGTGCCTCCCGAGACCAATGACTGTACTCAAATCGAGTACGATCGTCGTTCTCGTCAGGGCTTCGCTCCAGATCCCCCCTGCCGCCCTCTAGATCGCCCGCTGGGACTTCAAAAGACGACTCTTGATGGCACGGACGGTCGCGCTCGTCCCGCGCCTCCCTGGCGGGCAAGCCATCGTACTCAAATCGCGTACAGTGAAGCTCCTCGGAAGACCGTCCGCACGCGCGAGCTTCGCGGTGCGTCGCGGCTTCCCCGTACCTTGCTCCCCCGCCGCGGCCACACCGGCTCGTCCCCACTTGACCTCGAATCGAATGGACCCGGGGCTTCCCCACGCTCGGCTAGCATCGTTGCGGCTGGTCGTTCTCTCCCCTTCCGCCCCTCGTCGCCAATCGTGGCGGCGTCGTTGAGTCGATCCTCAAACGAAAGGAGTAGGATTTCGCCATGGCGGACCAGCCCCTCACCCTCGCCGTCTTCGAGGAGTTCGAGCGCCGGCTCTTTGCGATCGCGGGCCAGTTCGACCGCGTGGCGCGCCGGTTCGACACGACCGACCGGCGCTTCGACCAGCTCGACGCACGCATCGATGCGCGCTTCGATCACGCCACCGGTCAGATCGATGCGGTCCTTCACCGCCTGCTCGCGCTCGAAGACGAGGTCACCGCGATCAAGGAAGGACTTGCGGGATGAGGGTCTCAGCCGCGTCGATCGATCGTAGGGGCACGGATCAGGAGGAAGCCATGCGGAAGACATCTCGACGCGCGTCTGGCGTGGCCGTGCTCGCGGTGCTGGCGGCTGCGCCCGTGGCCTCGGCCCAATCCCAGGTCGAGCCCGCGACCCTGGTCCTCCGCAACGGCCGTATCGCCACCGTGGACGATGCCAGGCCGCAGGCGCAGGCGTTGGCCGCGCGCGGCGATACGCTCGTGGCCGTGGGCACGAATGAAGACATCGCGCCCTACATCGGGATCCGGACGCAGGTGATCGACCTCCAGGGCCGCCGCGCAGTGCCCGGCTTCATCGAGTCCCACGGCCACTTCACCGGCGTGGGTGACGCCCGCATCGTCCTGAATCTCACGCGCGTGAAGAACTGGGACGAGATCGTGGCCATGGTCAAGGAGGCCGCGGGCAAGGCGCGGCCCGGGGAGTGGATCCGCGGGCGCGGCTGGCACCAGGAGAAGTGGGACCGCCGCCCCCAGCCCGCGGTGGAAGGCTTCCCCACTCACCAGTCCTTGAGCGCGGCCTCGCCCAGCAACCCGGTCGTCCTCGAGCACGCCAGCGGCCACGCCTCCTTCGCCAACGCGAAGGCCATGGAGCTGGCGGGCGTCACCCGCGACACGAAGAGCCCGGCCGGGGGCGACATCCTGAAGGACGCCCAGGGCGAGCCGACCGGCCTCTTCCGCGAGACCGCGGACCGGCTGCTCGACCAGGCCTACGCCCGCGCCCGCGCGGGCATGAAGCCGGCGGAGCGCGAGGCCGAGGTCCGCCGGCAGCTCCACCTCGCGGACGAGGAGGCGGTGTCCAAGGGCATCACCAGCTTCGAGGACGCGGGCTCCAGCTTCGAGACGATCGACGTCATGAAGAAGGTCGCGGCCGAGGGGAAGCTCGGGCTGCGCCTCTGGGTCATGATCCGCGACTCGAACGAGCGGATGACGCAGCGGCTGGCCGCCTACCGTCTCGTGGACGGCTATGACAAGCACCTGACCGTGCGCGCGGTCAAGCACACGCTCGACGGCGCGCTGGGCTCGCGCGGGGCGTGGCTGCTCGAGCCCTATTCGGACCTGCCCACGAGCACGGGGCTGGAGACCACGCCGCTGGCCACCGTGAAGGCGACCGCGGAGCTGGCCATGCAGCACGGGTACCAGCTCTGCGTTCACGCGATCGGCGACCGCGCCAACCGCGAGACCCTGGTCCTGTTCGAAGCGGCGATGAAGGCCCACCCCGACAAGAAGGACGTGCGCTGGCGCGTCGAGCACGCGCAGCACCTCAGCCTGGCCGACATCCCGCGCTTCGGCCGGCTCGGAGTGATCGCGTCCATGCAGGGGATCCACTGCACCTCGGACGCCGTCTTCATGCCCGCCCGGCTGGGCGCGCGGCGGTCGGAGGACGGGGCCTACGTCTGGCAGAAGCTGATGAAGTCCGGGGCCGTGATCGCGAACGGCACCGACGCCCCCGTGGAGGACGTCGATCCCATCGCGAACTTCTACGCCACCGTGACGCGGCGGCTGGCCGACGGGTCGCATTTCTACCCCGACCAGCGCATGAGCCGGGAGGAGGCCCTGCGGTCCTACACGCGCAACGGCGCCTATGCCGCCTTCCAGGAGGACTCGAAGGGCTCGCTCACCGTGGGCAGGCTGGCCGACGTCACCGTCCTGTCCAAGGACATCCTCACCGTCCCGGACGACGAGATCCGAAGCGCCCGCGTGGACTACACGATC
>QHVP01000104.1:0-1660 GCA_003222295.1 Acidobacteriota bacterium
CGCGCCGCCGCCGACGCGCTTGCGCCTGCCCTCGTGGAGACGCGGCGCGACATCCACCGCCACCCGGAGCTGGGCAACCGGGAGCTGCGCACGGGCAAGCTCGTGGCCGACCGCCTGCGCGCCCTCGGGATCGAGGTCCGTCATCCCGTGGCCAAGACGGGCGTCGTCGGGATCTTGAAGGGCGGCCACCCGGGCGCGGTCGTGGCCGTGCGCGCCGACCTCGATGCCCTGCCCATCCAGGAACGCAACGACGTGCCGTACAAGAGCGAGACCCCCGGCGTGAAGCACGCCTGCGGCCACGACGCCCACACCACGATCCTGCTCGGGACGGCCGAGGTGCTCTCGAAGCTGAAGGACCGCCTGCCGGGCACCGTCGTCTTCCTGTTCCAGCCCGCCGAAGAGGGCCCGCCCGAGGGCGAGGAGGGTGGGGCGCCCTTGATGATCAAGGAAGGCGCGCTCGATCAGCCCAGGGTCCAGGCCGTGTACGGCCTCCACATGGACCCGGCCCTCGAGATGGGCGAAGTCGGCTGGTCGATCGGACCGATCTACGCCTCGTCCGACCATTTCGTGGTCGAGATCCAGGGCAAGAAGACGCACGGGGCCTACCCGCACACCGGTCTCGACCCGGTGCCGGTGGCGGCGGAGATGGTCCAGGCCCTGCAGCTCGTCGTCTCGCGGCAGATCGACGCGCAGAGCCCCAAGGTCCTCACCATCGGCTCCATCCACGGCGGGAACCGGTTCAACATCATCGCGGACCAGGTCACGCTCGAGGGCACGATCCGCACGCTCGACGCCACGGTGCGCCACGACATGAAGGAGCGCATCCAGCGCACGGTCACGGGCGTGGCCGCCACCCACGGCCTCACCGCGGCTCTGCGCTGGGTCGGGGAAGGCAACACCCCGACGATGAACGACGCGGCCCTCACGCAGGCGTCCGTGCCCAGCCTCCAGCGCGTCTACGGCGCCGCCCAGACCAAGGAGGTCAAGCCGCAGATGGGAGCGGAGGACTTCTCCTTCCTGGCCGATCGCGTCCCCGGCCTCTATATAAAGATGGGGATGCGGAACGAGGCCCGGGGGATCACGGCCATGATCCACACCGAGGACTTCGACATCGACGAGCGCGTGCTCCCCCTGGGCGTCAAGGCCATGAGCACGCTCGTCTGGGATTACCTGGCCCGCACGCGGTAACCGGCCACGCGCCTCGGCCCCCATTTCTTCGCCGTGGGCGTCGCGCTGGCCGCCGTCTCCGGGCCGGCGACACCTGCGGATCCGCCGCGCCTCCGCCTCCGGGACGTCGCGCGCGAGGCCGGGCTCGACTTCGTCCACCAGAACAGCCCCACCCCGCGCAAGCACCTGATCGAGACCATGCCCGGCGGGGTCGCCGTCATCGACTACGACGGCGACGGGCGGCTCGACGTCTTCTTCACGAACGGGGCCGCCGTCCCCAGCCTGGAGAAGGACGACCCGAAGTACTCCAACCGGCTCTTCCGGAACGAGGGCGCGCTGAAGTTACGCGACGTCACCGCCGCCGCGGGCCTGCGCGGCGCCGGCTACTCCATGGGCGTGGCCGCCGCGGACTACGACAACGACGGCGCCACCGACCTCTTCGTGGCCGGCGTGCATCGCCAGACCCTCTATCGCAACGTCGGCGGTCGTTTCG
>QHVP01000104.1:1802-5911 GCA_003222295.1 Acidobacteriota bacterium
CGAGATGGACCGCTTCTGCGGCGACTCCACGCGCGGCATCCGCGTGTACTGCCATCCGAAGTGGTTCGCGCCCGTGCCCCTGAGCCTGTATCACAACCGTGGGGACGGGACGTTCGAGGACGTCACCATGAAGTCGGGCCTGGCGCAGTTCAAGGGCCGGGGCATGGGGCTGGGCTTCGCCGACTACGATGGCGACGGGCTGCTGGACGTGTACGTCGCCAACGACAAGCTCCCGAGCTTCCTGCTGCACAACCGCAGGGACGGCACCTTCGAGGAGACGGCCCTGCTGGCCGGCGTCTCGCTGCCCGAGCACGGACAGGAGGTTTCGGCCATGGGCGTCGACTTCCGCGACTACGACAACGACGGGCGGCCGGACATCCATGTCACCGCGCTCGCAGGGGAGAGCTTTCCCCTGTACCGCAACATGGGGAAGGGCCTCTTCCAGGACGCCACGCATCAGAGCCACCTCGGCCGGCTGGTGGCGGCGCGCAGCGGGTGGGGGAACGGCCTCTTCGACCTGGACAACGACGGGTGGAAGGACATCTTCACCGCCAACGCGCACGTGAACGACGAGATCGAGAAGTTCCAGAACGATACCTACCGGCAGGCCAACAGCGTCTTCCGCAGCCTGGGTGACGGCACGTTCGAGGATGCTTCGGCCGAGTCCGGTCTGGCCGCGGGCCCGCCCCGCGCCCACCGCGGCGCCGCCTTTGGCGACTTCGACCAGGACGGCCGCGTGGACGTGGTCGTGACCGCGCTGGGTGCGCCCGCGGAGCTCTGGCACAACGAATCCACCGGCGCCGGACATTGGCTCGACCTCCGACTCGTCGGGACGAAGAGCAACCGCGACGGCATCGGCGCGGTCGTGCGTATCGCCTCGAAGGCGGACCCGCGCTGGCACGAGCAGTTCAACGAGATGACGACGGCGGTCGGGTACGCCTCGTCGAGCGCGGGCCCCGTGCACTTCGGCACCGGCGCGGCGCGGACCATCGACACGCTCGAGGTCCGCTGGCCCAGCGGCACGGTCCAGGTCCTCAAGGACGTTCCCGCCGACCAAGTCCTCACCGTGCGTGAATCGCCCTGAGAAACGAGGCCGGAAAACACGACGGGCCGGAGCGTACGGCCCCGGCCCGCGTGCTTACGAACGAAACGGCCTAACTAGAACTCCAGACGCACCAGAGGGTGCCGAGACCGTTGCTGGACGCGGTCGACCCGTGAGCATCCGCGGGCCGGAAGGTCATGAACGTGTTGCTGGTGAACCCGATGTCGGGACGTCCCCAGTTCGTGTGGTTGAACACGTTCTGGGCCTCGATGCGGATCTCCGGACGGAAGCGGCCTACCGGGAACGAGCGGAACAGCCCGAGGTCCACGTTCCAGACCGGCGGCGTGCGGAACTGGTTCCGCAGGCTGTTGCCGAAGCCGGCGGCGCCGAGGCCCGTGGGCTGCGAGAAGAGCGACTTGTCGTACCAGGGTGTGTCTTTGGAGCCCGCCTCGCCCGTCGGCTTGGGATCGCCGCTCACGTTGATCAGCACCGTTCCGCAGCCCGGGCAGTTGAGACCGGGGTTGCTGCCGGTGATCGAGAACGCCGTGCCGGAGTAGGCGGAGCCGATCCCGTTGATCTGCCAGTTCTTGACGATCGAGGCCAGCATGTTGTTGGAGTTCTTCGCGAAAGGCAGCTCGTAGACGAAGCCCATCTGGAAGACATGGGTTCGGTCGTAGCCGGCCAGCGCGAAGTTCTTGCCCGTCACCAGGGGGTTGTTCCAGGTCACGCTGGTCCAGCCGTCGTCGTCGGTCATGTTCTCGACCTTGCTCAGCGTGTAGGCGCCCTTGAGGAGCAGCCCGCCCTTGAAGGGCCGGTTGACCGCCACCTGCAGCGCCTTGTAACGGCTCTTGGTGCGCGAGCCCCAGTCGTTGAGGTCGGTCGTGCCCGCGACGGAGAAGAACTTCCGGCCGGCCTGGCCGAGCCCGGGCTCCGCGTAGTTCGTGTTGATGTCCGCATAGCCGCCGTCCGTGCGCGTGTGCACGAGGGCCAGATCCACCGAGATGTCACCGGGCAGCCGGCGCTCGATGGCCACGTTCATCTGCTGGATGCGGCCGCGGTCCACGTTGTTGGGGTCGGGCGTCCGCATGAACGTGTTCTGCGGCAGCTTGATGTGGCCGGAGCTGATGTCGGGAACGGGCACGGGCGGGATCCCGCTGGCGAGCGGGAAGGCCGTGTTCAGCTCCGAGCTCTGGTTGGAGTAGACGTCGTAGGGGAAGGAGCCGCGCATCGGCCGCGACCACGGCAGCGGGTTGTAGGTCATGCCGTAGCCGGCGCGCAGGACGGTGTCGTTGTTGAGGCGATAGATGGCGCCCAGGCGCGGAGCCAGGTAGAGGCTCTTAACGTGGATGCCCACGTCCTCCGGTACGTCACCCTTGCCGCCGATGAGCACGGTGTAGGTGTTGTAGTCCAGGCGCTCGATGCCGCTGTCCGCACGGTGCATGAGCGGGTAGCGCTCGAGGCGGAGGCCGACGTTGAGGGTCAGCTTGTCGGTGGCGTTCCAGTGGTCGTTGAGGTAATAGCCGAGCTGCCACTCACGGCCCGTCATCTGCAGCTCCTGCGAGTCCTTCTGGCGCTCGATGGGCAGGCCGAGGACGAACCCGGCCAGGCCGTTCCAGACCAGCGGCACGTAGCCGGTGTTGCCGGTGGCGACGTTGCCGGTGTTGCCGGCTCCCACTCCCGGCTGGTTGGCCAGGAACTGGAAGCCGCCGCGCACTCCGCCGAAGCTGCCGAACTCGGCCTGGTAGTGGTTCAGCTCGTGCCGGACGACGTCCACGCCCGTGCGGATCTGATGGCGGCCTTTCACCCAGGTGAGCGCGGAACCGAAGGTATAGCTGCGCTCGTGGCGGAAGAGCGGCATCCAGTTGGGAGTGGTACCGAGGTCGTACTGCGAAGTGGCGCCGTCGATGTCGAAGGCGGGCAGGCCGCTGTAGCGCTCGACGCCCCCGTTGGTGCCGGGGATGCCGAGCACGTCGGAGCCGAGGTTCTGGCCGAAGTCGGGGCCGGTCACGTGCTGGTCCTGCCGGTTCAAGCCGACGTTGCCGTCGAGCACCAGGCTCGGGCTCAGGGTCCAGGTGTGGCCGATGCCGCCGACGTAGATCTTCGTGTTGCCGTTGCTGCCCTGGTCGAAGCTCACCGTGTAGTTGTCGACCACGTTCGCGCGCAGCATGCTGAACTTCGCCCAGATGTTGTGGGAGGACGAGCGCTGCAGGCTGATCTTGAGGTCGATGTTGTCGCGGTCGTTCGTGATGTCCTGCTGGCGCACGAAATCGTCGGGCAGGCCGTTCCGGTTGAGGTCCTGCGTCGTGTTGGGTTGGGGATAGAACTGGAGGGCCTTGGTCCAGATGGGGCTGATGCGGCTCGCGGGGACGGCGGCGCCCGGGAACTGCGCGCGGCTGCCCGCCGCTCCGCTGGCCGGATCGAACAGGCGGAAGTTCGGGAACACGGCCGCCACTTCGCTGAAGTCGCCGTTGCGCATCTTCAAGGAGGGGACGGTGTAGAAGGCCTGCGTGCCGCGCAGGCCCGAGTAGCGCTCCCAGCCGCCGAAGAAGAACAGCTTGTTCTTGATGATCGGCCCGCCCAGGGTGCCGCCGTAGACGCTGGTCTGAAGATTCGGCTTGGCCAGGCCGTTGGCGTTGTTCTGGAAGGTGTTGGCGTTCAGCTCGTCCTGGTTGCGCAGGAAGAAGCCGGAGCCGTGGAGCTGGTTCGTGCCCGACTTCGTGAGCACGGTGACGGCCGCGCCGCCCGCCATGCCCTGGTCGGCGTCGAAGTTGTTGGTGGAGATGTTGACCGTCTCGATCGTCTCCGAGCTCTGCACGTAGCCCACGTGATGGGGCAGCCAGACGTTGACGGACACGGCGCCGTCGATGCGGAACGCGTTGTTGTTGCGCGCGGTGCCGTTGACGGTCGTGGTCAGCGCGCGTCCGGGCGTGTCGATCTCGGCGTTCTGGAACTGGGCCGGCGTCGCTCCCGGGACCAGGTTCAGGAGGGCCTGGTAGTTCCGGTAGGCGTTCAAGGGCAGGTTCGTCAGTTCCTTGGCCGTGATCTCCGTGTGCAGGTCGGCCTTCTC
>QHVP01000104.1:6054-6988 GCA_003222295.1 Acidobacteriota bacterium
CTTGAGGGCCGTGCCCGTGTTCGTCGCGGTCACGGTGGCGCCGGGGATGGGGGCGCCGGATTGATCGTTGACGGTGCCGACGATGGCGCCGTACAAGGCTTGAGCGAAAGCGGGGGGCGCCGCGATTGCGGCCGCGATCATCACGATCGCCGCCACCATCGCTGCTTTCCGCGAGATACGAATGAAGTCGACCATTACGGAGATCTCCTTTCTGACCTGATGGGAGGACGCGCGTCTGGAACCGGACGCTGGTCCGGGCGAGGACCGGAGTGGGCGGCCAGGTCCCATGGAAACCGGGAAGTCCATGCCCGCGTCATTGGCGCGGGCTGGACCCGCATCCCTACTTCGCGGTGGGCAGTTGGAGGCGCCGCAAGCGCTTCTTCGGCTGTTCAAGGCTTCTTGGATTCCCGGTTGGCGTGAACCTACGCCTGGTACCTGGCGATGTCAAACAGGCCAGCGAGTTGGAACGCGGCACAGATCGCGGCGCACTCGCGTTGAAAGCGCTGCCATGTTACCTTCGAAGCTTCGGTTACCGTCGTTGGTGGTCATACGGTGGGGGGAGCACGTCGATGCCGAGGTCCTCGACGTCCTGGCCGTGATCGGCCCCCTGGCGGAGGCGCTGGGGGCGACGGAAGCGAGCACCCGCGACGCCCCGCGGCTCCTGGCCGACGCCTTGCGCAGCGGCAAGACCGACACCGCCGCCTGGGCGTCGATCGTGCGCTGGGTCCTCTTCGAGAAGGAAGAGAAGGTCGCGGCCGGCCTCACGGAGGCGTTGCGCGCCGTGCCCGCGCCCACCAGCGGTGCGGATGCGGAGCGTTGGAACCGGACGGCGGAGGCGGTCATCGGCGCGTTCGCGGGTGTGCTGCGCGACGCGCAGACGCACACCCGTCGCGATGGCGACGCGATCGTGAACGACCTGGTGGCGGCGGCCGCT
>QHVP01000105.1 GCA_003222295.1 Acidobacteriota bacterium
CGATCTCTGTGTCGCGGACTTCCTTCACTCCATGCCCAACGTGCCGACGGATCGCGGCCTGCCCGTGCTCCTCTTCGAGCACAACGTCGAGCATCTCATCTGGAAACGCCTGGCCGACATCGACACGCAGCCATGGCGGCGGGCCTTGCTGGAGGTCGAGTGGAGGAAGATGCGTCGCCGCGAACTCGAGGCCTGCCGGCGGGCCACGCTCACCGTCGCCGTGTCGGAAGCGGACCGCGACGTGCTCGCCGCCGCTGCCCCCGGTGCCCGTGTTTGCGCGGTGCCGACGGGCGTGGACACGTCGTACTTCAGCCCGAACGGGTACCAGCCCGTGACCGCGCGCCTCGTTTTCACGGGGGCGCTGGAGTGGTACCCGAACGAAGACGCGATGCTCCACTTCGTGGGCACCATCTTGCCCATCATCCGCGGGCAGGTCGCCGACGTGTCGCTGACCATCGTCGGACGCAAGCCATCGGCGCGCCTGCGGGCATTCGTGGAGGGTGTGCCAGGAATAACCATCGCCGCCGACGTGCCTGACGTGCGTCCCTACATGGGGCAGGCCGCCGTCTACGTCGTGCCGCTGCGGGTGGGTGGAGGGACGCGCCTCAAGATCTTCGAGGCTCTGGCCATGCGCATGGCCGTCGTCTCCACCACGGTGGGCGCGGAGGGCCTGCCCATGGTGCCCGGCGAGCACTATCTGCGCGCGGACGAGAGCGACCGCTTCGCGGCGGCCGTCGTGGAGCTACTGCGCAACCCGGAGCGGCGAGAGGCCATCGCTCGCGCCGGGCGGCGGCTGGTCGAAGAGCGCTACACCTGGCCCCAGGTGGTGCGCGAGTTCGCCACCCGCTGCGAGGAAGCAGTAGCGGTCCATGCGGGTTAGCGTCTTCGGCCTCGGCTACGTCGGCTGCGTGACCGCGTCCTGCCTCGCCCGCGAAGGGCATGACGTCGTCGGCGTCGACACCAATCCGGACAAGGTCCAGATGGTCAACGCCGGAACCTCCCCGCTCGTCGAGCCGGGACTCGGAGAGCTGCTGGCGGCGGGGGTCAGGCACCGCCGGCTACGAGCCACTGGTTCGGCGCCGCAGGCGGTGGCGGCGAGCGACCTCGCCCTCGTGTGCGTCGGGACGCCGAGCCGTCCCAACGGGCAGCTCGACGTCTCCGGCCTCGAGCGCGTGATGGCCGACATCGGCGGCGCCTTGCGGGATCGGCACGATCCTTTCCAGGTCGTCATCCGCAGCACCATGTTGCCCGGCACCACCGACGCCGTGGTCGTGCCCGCGCTCACCTCCCGCCTCGGAGGGGCGAGAACACCCGTGGTGCGCGTGGCCGTGAATCCCGAGTTCATGCGCGAGGGATCGTCGCTTCACGACTTCTCCCGCCCCCCTTTCACCCTGGCCGGCGCCACCGACGCCGAGGCGATCGCCGCCCTGCGCACCCTCTACGCCGGAGTCGAGGCGCCGTTCATCAGCACGGATATCGGGACGGCAGAGATGGTCAAGTACGTCTCGAACGCCTTCCTCGCCCTCAAGATCTGCTTCGCCAACGAGGTCGGGGACGTGTGCGAGGCCCTCGGGGTGGACGCCCAGGAGGTGATGCGGATCTTCCTGATGGACCGCCGCCTCAGCGTGTCCGAAGCCTATCTGCGCCCGGGCTTCGCCTTTGGTGGCTCCTGCCTGCCCAAGGACGTGCGCGGGCTCCTCTACGCCGCGCGGAACGCCGACGTGGTGCCAGCCGTGCTTTCCGCGATCCTGCCCTCCAATGAGTCGCAGATCCGGCGAAGGGTGGAGGAGGTCCTGGCCACCCGAAAGCGTCGCGTCGGGGTGGTGGGGCTCTCCTTCAAGCCCGGAACGGACGACCTGCGTGAGAGCCCGCTGGTCGCGCTCGTGGAGGCCCTGCTCGGCAAGGGCTGCGACGTCCGCATCCTGGATCACAACATCTCGCTCGCCCGCCTCGTCGGGGCCAATCGCCGCTACATAGAGGAGGAGATCCCGCACGTGTCATCCCTGATGTGCGAGAGCGCGGACGAGCTCCTGGCCCACGCCGAGATCATCGTCGTGGGCCACCGGTCGGAGGACGCGGACGCGGTGCTGGCCGCGATGGAGCCGCATCACGTCCTCATCGACCTCACGCGGAGTCGGGTGCCCGTGCCCGGCCGCGCGGCGGTATGACCGCTCCGCACGGGGTCCCGTCCGACAACCCCCACCTCCAGGCCCGGGAGTTCTTCGACCGCATCGCCGACGACTATCGCACCCGTTCCCTGACCGCCGTTTACAACGTGAGCTCCCTCAGCTTCCGGCGGCGCCAGGACACGGTCACGCGCATGCTGCTCCGCACTCCCCCCGGTGGGCTGGTGCTCGACTACGGCATGGGGCCGGCGGTGTTCGGGCCGGCGGCGGCCGCGCACGGCTTGCGTTACGTCGGTATCGACATCTCGGAGCGCATGGTGCAGATGGCGCGCGAACTTCAGCTGCCCAACGCGGAGTTCCACGTGGGCGACCTGAACAGCCTCGGCCGCTACACCGCGCAGGCGGACACCGTGCTCTTGATCGGCCTCATCGACTATCTGCAGGAGCCCGGGGACGGACTACGCCGCCTGGCCCGCTGCGTGAAACCGGGGGGGCGCTTGATCATGTCGTTCCGCAACCACGTCTCCCTGCCGCGGGCGACGCGCAGCGCCGCCAAGCAGGCGTGGCGCCTCTGGCGGCGAAGCCGCGGCGCGGCGCGCACCGCCTTTGCCGCGCCCGTACTCGAGAACTCGTTCGTGCCCGGCCGCGATCTCGCGCCCGTGCTGAGGGCGGAAGGCTTCGACGACCCGGTCGTCGAGTTCCTCGACTGCTCGCCCGTGCTCTTCAACCTCCCGTTACCGCGCCGTGTGTGGGAATGGTGGCGCCGGGCGGACGAGGTCCTGGGCCGCCGCGCCCCGACGCTGCTCTGCGCATCGGGAGTGCTGATGGCAGAGAAGCGCTGAAGCAGCGCCCACGTCGATGGCCTACGCCTGCCTGATGTACCACTCGCTGTCCGATGGCCCTCACCCCGACCTTCTGTACCCTCGCTACACCACTACCCGGGCCCGTTTCGAAGAGCACCTGCGCGCCCTGGGCGGCGACGGCTTCCGCCTGGCTGACTTCCGGGACCTCCGGCGCCGGCTGGATGCGGCGGGGGGCCTCCCCGACCGCTATTGCGTGCTCAGCATCGACGACGGCCACCGCAGCGGTCTCGAGATGGCGGAGGTCATGGTCGCGGCGGGGGTCACCGCCACCTTCTTCCTGACCATGGACTATTGCCGGCAGCGCGACGACTTCCTGAAGCCGGCCGAGGTGCGCGAGCTGGCCGCGGCCGGATTCGACTTCGGGACGCACGGCGCCAGCCACCGCGCGCTCTCGCGCATGCCGCGGCCGCGGATGCGGGCCGAGCTGGCCGACAGCAAGGCCTGGCTCGAGGACATCCTCGGGGACCCGGTCGAGGCGATGTCCCTGCCCGCCGGACAGGGGGACGACGACGTGTACGTCGCCGCCTATGAGTCCGGGTACGGGCTGGTCGGCAACTCGCGCGAGCAGCTGAACGAGCCCTGACCCGCGCCGCGCCCGGTGAACCGCTTCGTGGTCCTGGCCGGCCACGGCGCGAGACAGGTGTGCCGGATCGCCGGGGGGTCGCGTGCCTACGTGTGGCGGCGGCGGGCGCGGGCCGCCCTCCTGTATCTGCCCAAGGTCCTGCTGCGCACCTACGACGCGACCCGCGGCGAACAGTGAAGATCACGACGGACTGGCGGCGGCACCTCCACGACATCCGGACGCAGGAGATCGAGCTCATCTTCTCGGCCTGCTCGCCGCGTGCCTTCGGCGAAGGCCTGGAGCTGGGGGCGGGCGATGGCTTCCAGAGTGCGCTCCTCAGCCGTTACGTGGCGCACCTCACGAGCACCGACTATGACGCCGCCATCGGGTCGTTGCCGTCCTCCCCGTCCGTCACCTACCAGGTCGGTGACGCGGAAGAAGTGGACAAGGCGTTCCCGGCATCCCACTTCGATCTCGTGTTCTCCTCGAACCTGCTCGAGCACGTCCCCGACCCCGTGCAGACGCTGAGAGGCGTCGCCACCATCCTGAAGGACGAAGGGATTACCATCCACGTGATTCCCAATGTGTTCTGGAAGCTATCCTCGATCGCTCTCTACATGCCCTACCGCTTCGCCACGCTGGTGGAGCGCATGACGCAGGCGACGCGGATGCAGGAAAGCGGCCACCAGCCCGTCAACAACCCGAAGACGCCGCGGCCGCGGCGATCGTTTCTCGCGCGGCAGCTCTGGCCGGAGCCGCACGGAGTCTCGAAGACGAACCGCGAGGAACTGCGCGCCTTCTCGCGCTCGCGCTGGCGCGAGGCCTTCGAGCGGGCGGGGCTCAGGGTCATCACGATCTCGAGAGGACCGGTCGCTTCCGGGTACGGATTCGGCTTCGACTCCCTGCGAACGGGCCTGCGGCGTCTGGGCCTGGCCTCGGAGTATGTCTACGTGGCGGCCAAGGCCGGTCGCACCAGCCCCTACGAAACCTTCTTTCGCAGCGTACGAGCCGGTCCCCTCGGGCGAGCGGAGAGACGATCGTGATCGGCGGCAGGGCGGAGAGCCGTGATCCGGATACGCCCGGGCGTGGCGCGGCGCTCCGCGCCCCGCGGGTCGCCTTGGCGATCCTCGGCCTCTTCACCCTTGATCCTCTCCGGGCGGCGCCGTCTCCCCGTCCGACCGCGACCGTCGCCGAGCGCCCGCGCCTGCAGGCGGATACCACTCCTTTCGCGGCGACGACGGCCACCGTGATCGTCCGCGCGGGCGACGATCTTCAGGCCGCCCTCGACCTGGCCCGACCCGGCGACGTCCTCGTCCTCCAGGCCGGAGCCACCTTCACCGGTCCCTTCACCCTTCCCGAGAAGCGGGGCCAGGGCCCGGCATCATGGATCACCATACGCAGCAGCACCCCGGACACGGCCCTGCCGCCCGGAATCCGAATCCACCCTCGTCAGGCCGCGCAGCTCGCGCGCCTCGAAGCGGCCTCGGGCTCGGTGATCTCCGCGGCCCCGCGCGCCCACCATTTCCGCCTGGTCGGCCTCGAGCTGCGGCCGGCCCCGGGGACGTTCCTGTATCAGGTGGTGGACCTCGGTGGGGCCGCATCCTCGGCGGAGGACCTGCCTCGTTACGTCGTCATCGACCGCTGCTACCTCCACGGCGATCCCGCCCGCAGCGGACGCCGCGGGGTGGCCCTCAACTCCGCAACCTCCGCGGTGGTGGACTCCTACCTGTCCGACTTCAAGGAGCTGGGCGCCGATTCCCAGGCGATCGCGGGGTGGAACGGCCCCGGCCCGTTCAAGATCGCCAACAACTATCTGGAGGCGGCGGGAGAGAACGTGATGTTCGGCGGGGCCACCCCGGCCATCGCCGGCCTCGTCCCGTCGGACATCGAGATCCTTGGAAACCATCTGGCCAAGCCGCTGACCTGGCGTGCCGGAGACCCCGCCTTTCAGGGTGTGAGCTGGTCGGTGAAGAACCTCTTCGAGCTGAAGAACGCACGGCGCGTCCTGATCGACGGCAACCTCATGGAGCACAACTGGGTGCAGTCGCAGGACGGATTCGCGGTCCTGTTCACGGCGCGAGACGAAGCGGGCGCGGCCCCGTGGGCGGCGGTCGAGGACGTGACCTTCAGCAACAACACGGTCCGTCACACCGGATCGGGGGTCAACCTCATCGGTCACGGCGGAAGGACCGCGGTCACACGCAGGATCCTCATCCGCAACAATCTGTTCGACGATGTGAGCGGCGAGAGGTGGGGTGGGAGCGGCCGCCTCCTCCAGATGGTGGAAGGGGCGGACGACATCGCCTTCGACCACAACACGGCGCTCCAGACGGGCAGCCTCGTGATCGCCGACGGTGCGCCCCACGCGCGATTCGCCTTCACCAACAACATCGCGCCCCACAACGCCTACGGGGTGATCGGGAGCGGGAGCGCATCTGGCCTGCCCACGCTCCGCGCGTTCTTCCCGGGTGCCCGCTTCGAGGGCAATGTCATCGTCGGAGGCCAGGCCGAGAGATATCCGCCGGGAAACTTCTTCGCTCCGTCGCTGGAAGCGATCGGGTTCGACGGGGCGGCGGGCGACTATCGTCTGGGCGTCACCAGCCCTTATCGGCGAAGCGGCACCGACGGCACGGACCCGGGTGCCGACTTCAGCGAGCTCCTTGCCGTGGCCGCCGTGCCCAGCGCCTCCTTCGCGATCCCTTCCACGTCGGGGCCGGCGGCCGGGGGCCCTGCCGCGAGGATGTGGAATCGAGTCCGCACGCGGGCCCGGGAGGCGGGCTGGCCGCGGGCAGTGTTCTGGTCCGCGGTCGTCCTGCTCGCCTATCCGTATGTCGCCTATCCCCTGCTCATCTGGGCCTGGGCCGCCGTGCGTCCGCGACCCCCGCGCATGGGAGCGGAGCCATCGGTGACGGTGGTCATCGTGGCTCATGACGAGGAGGAGCGAGTACAGGAGCGGATCGATAACGTCCTCGCCCAGGACTATCCGCGGGACCGTCTCGACGTCGTGCTCGCGTCCGACGGCTCTGCCGACCGAACGGCTGAGCGAGCTCGCGCCCACGGCGGAGCGGGGGTGGAGGTACGGAGCTTCGATCAGAGGCGCGGAAAGCCTTCCGTCCTCAACGACGTCGTCCCGCAGGCCCGTGGTGAGGTGGTGCTGCTCGCCGACGTCCGGCAGCGCTTCGATGCGGGCACCGTGCGCGCGCTCGTCTCGTGCTTCGCCGATCCGCGCGTCGGGGCCGTGAGCGGGGAGCTGGTACTCACTTCGCCTTCCGGCGGTCACGGGGTCAGGGATGGTGTCGACCTCTACTGGCGTTACGAAAAGGCGATTCGCCGCCACGAGAGCGTGGTCGATTCGACGGTCGGGGCCACCGGCGCCATCTACGCCATCCGCCGCGACCTGTTCGAGCCGCTGCCGCCGGACACGGTCCTGGACGACGTCCTCATCCCGCTGCGCATCGTCGGCCGCGGATATCGCGTGCTCTTCGAGCCGCGCGCCGTCGCCCACGACGCGGCGGCATTCGGCTCGCGCCAGGAGTTCGGGCGCAAAGTCCGCACCCTGGCCGGGAACTTCCAGCTCTTCTCCCGACACCCGTGGGTCCTGGGGCCCTTCCGGAACCGCCTTTGGTTCCAGACCGTCTCCCACAAGGCCTTGCGCCTCTTGACTCCGCTCCTCCTCGCCGCCGCCTTCGCCGCGAACATCCTTCTCGCGCGGACGCCCTTCTATCGCCTGCTGCTCGCCGGGCAGGCATCGTTCTACGCGGCCGCCCTGGCGGGCGCGGCGCTCGGAAACGGAAGGCGCCGCCTTCCGCTGCTTTCCGTGCCCTTTGTGATCTGCCTGCTCAGCTGGGCGACGGTCGTCGGCTTCTTCCGTTTCCTCGCCGGCCGGCAGCGCGTGACGTGGGATCGGGCGTCCGCGTAGCGTGTCCACCTCTGTGCGGATCGGCCTCGCCCAGCTCTTGGTGGAAGGGGGCGAGGCCGCGCGCAACCTCGACCGTGCGGCGGCCCTGGTCGCGCAGGCGGCCGCGTTGGGTTGCCAGATCGTCCTGCTCCCGGAGTGCCTCGACCTCGGCTGGACCCATCCGAGCGCGATGCACGAGGCCCAGCCCATCCCGGGTCCGATCAGCGAACGGCTGGGTGCGCTCGCGCGGGAGTTCGGCATCTTCGTCTGCGGGGGACTGACGGAGCGCGAGGGCGACCGCACCTACAACACCGCCGTCCTTCTCGACCCCGCGGGCGCGCTGCTCCTGAAGTACCGGAAGATCAATCTCCTCGTCGTGGAGCAGCCGTACTACTCGGTGGGCCGCTCGCTTTCGGTGGTGGAGACCGCGCTGGGCGTGGTCGGCGTGAACGTCTGCGCGGACAACTACGCCGACTCCCTCGCCATCGGCCACACCCTGGCCCGGATGGGATCGCAGATCATCCTCTCGCCCTCGTCCTGGACGGTCGACTACTCGATCGGCGAGGGGGAGGATCCGTACGGACAGAAGTGGATCGCGCCGTACACGCTGCTGGCGCGTCTCTACGACCTCGTGATGGTCGGCACGACCAGCGTCGGCTACATCGTGGGCGGACCCTACGAGGGAAAGAAGATGGTCGGCTGCTCGCTGGTCGTGAACAAGGACGGGGTGCTGGCCCGCGGCCGCTACCTGGAGTTCGCGAGCGACCTCGTGACGGTCGACGTGCCCGTCCCCGTGCGGCCCGAAAAGGGGACCGCCATCGGCGAGATGCTGAAGCGGAAGGGCTACCGCTTTGACGGACTGGCTTGATCCCCCGCCGGGGACGCTTCCCTTCCTCGACTCCTCACCGATGTCTTGACACCGGCGAGCCGCCCGCGTAACCTCCGCTCGCCGAGTCATGCGCGCATCCGCGGCCGAGCCCATAGAAGCCTTCCCGCCGCCGCCGGTGACGCCTCTCGCCGACGGCGCCTACCGCCTCTGCCGCCGGTGCATCATGGACACCAGCGCGGAGGCGATCACCTTCGACGCAGATGGCGTCTGCAGCTTCTGCAAGCTCCACGACGCGCTCGACCGCTTGTACCCGGCGGGAGCGGAAGGGGAGCGGCACCTGCGCACCCATCTCGAACGCATCCGCCGCCAGGGCCGCGGGGCGCGCCACGACTGCATCCTGGGCCTCAGCGGAGGCCGCGACAGCACGTACATGCTGTACCTGGCCGTCAAGGAGTGGGGCCTCCGCCCCCTGGCCGTCCACTTCAACGACGGCTTCGACAATCCGGTGGCCGGCGAGAACATCAAGAACGCCGTCGATCGCCTCGGTGTCCCCCTGCGGACGATCACCTCCGACTGGCGGGAGTCCAAGGACATCCGTATCGCGTTCCTGCGCGCGTCCACGCCCACGCTGGAGACGGGAACGGACCTCGGCATCTTCGCCGCCCTCTATGGCGCGGCAGCGCGAGAGGGGCTGAAGTACGTCCTCACCGCGCACTCGTTCCGCACGGAGGGGATCGCCCCGCTGACCTGGACCTATGTGGATGGCCGCTACCTCGACGCGGTGCACCGCCGCTTCGGCACCGTGCGCCGCCGGCGCTGGCGGCCCGGGGATCCCGGCTTCAACCTCGGGCTCCGCCATCTCGCGTACTACATCCTGATGCGCGGCATCCGTGCCCTCACGCCGATGTATCACGTCGACTACGTGCGGAAGCAGGCGGAGTCCGTGATCACCCACGAGCTCGGCTGGCAGAACCCCGGAGCACACTACTTCGACGATCTCTACCAGAGCCTGCTCTGGCACGTCCATCGCGTGAAGTTCGGCATCGACAAGCGTCGCTTCAACTATTCGGCGCTCGTGCGGGCGGGGCAGCTCGGTCGCGTCGAGGCCCTGGAGCGAATCCGCCAGGTGTACTTCGTAGAGGATCCGAAATTTGTCGGTCTCTGCGTGAAGCGGCTGGGCCTCACCCCGGGCGAGCTCGAGGAGATCCTCGCCGCTCCTCCGCTCTCCTTCCGCGACTACCCGAACGACCTGCGGATCCTGGCCCTACTCGAGCCCCTCGTGTGGCTGGCCAGCCGCCTGCAGCTGGTGCCGCTCGCCACCTACGACAAGTTCTTCCGCTGCGGCTGAGAACCCTCGCCTCCGCGCCCGCGCCGGGCGCGCGCGAGGGTTGACGGCTCGCGCCGCCGAAGGGTATATTCGCGCCTTTCATGGCAGCCCGATCTGACATCCCCTAGCCACATCTTCATCACCGGAGGCGCCGGCTTCATCGCCTCCCACCTCATCGAGAGGCTCGTCGATCGCCATCGCATCACCATCTACGACAACCTCCACCGCAACGCGTTCCGGTACACGCGCCTGCAGGGCCACCGCAACCTGACCTTCGTCGAAGGCGACGTCCTGGACGCGGAGAAGCTCGCCGCTTCCATGGCCGGCGCCGACACCTGCGTGCATGCGGCCGCCATCGCCGGCATCTACAGCGTCGGCAAGAAGGCCACGCTGACCATGAAGGTGAACTTCCTCGGCTCGTATCACGCGCTGGAGGCGGCGGTGCGCAACGGCGTCCGCCGCTTCGTCGACTTCTCCACGAGCGAGGTCTACGGCCCCTTCGTGTACCGCGGCAAGGAGACGGACGAGACGACGCTGGGGCCGGTGGGGGAGAAGCGTTGGGTCTACGCCGTCAGCAAGCTCGCGGGCGAGCATTTCGCTCACTGCTACGCCGAGGAGTACGGCCTCGCCGTCACCTCCGTGCGTCCCTTCAACGTGTACGGCCCCCGCCAGATCGGAGAGGGCGCGGTACAGCAGATGGTGCGGCGGGCCCTCCGCGACGAGGACATCACCGTGTTCGACGACGGGACCCAGATCCGATCCTGGTGCTACGTGACCGACTTCGTGGACGGCCTCGAGAAGGCCCTCGTCCGCGAGGACGCCGCCAACGAGTCGTTCAACCTCGGCAACCCGCAGGCGACCATTACCGTGCTCGGCCTCGCCCAGACGATCGTGCGCATGACGGGTTCGCGCTCCCGCGTCGTGTTCAAGCCGCACCCGGGTCCCGAGGTCCAGATGCGCGTCCCCGACATCTCGAAGGCGCGCAGGCGGCTGGGTTTCGACCCCCGGGTCGGCCTCGAGGAAGGCCTGGGACGGTGCATCGAGTGGTACCGGGAGAACCCCGACGCCTAGATGAAGCTCCTCGTCGCCGGGGCGTCCGGGTTTCTCGGCCGGAACCTGCTCCTGTCGCTGCCGAGGCAGGCCGCGATTGTCGCCACCTACCGCCAATCCGCCGACTTCCCCGAGTTCCTGCGCACGAAGGACCTGGGTCACGTGCGCGCGCTGCGCGCCGACCTGTCGCGGGTGGAGGACGCGGGGGCGGTGGGTGCCGCGGGGCCGTTCGAGGCGTGCGTCTTCCTGGCCGCCAACGGCGATCCCGCGCGCTCGGTCGAGCAGCCCGGCCTCGACCTCGCCTGGAACTGCGCCAGTCTCGTGAACGTCCTGGAGCACTGCGCCTTCGGGACCCTGGTGTTCCTGTCCTCGGGCGCGGTGTACGACGGCTTCCAGGGGAAGGTGTCGCCGCAATGCTGTCCGCGGCCAAGGCTGCCCTATGCCGTCTCCAAGCTCGCCGCCGAGCGCTATCTCGAGCACTTCCAGGACCGCGGAAAGGTCGGGCGGGCGGTGGCGGTCCGATTCTTCGGCGCCTATGGGCCCTACGAGCCGCCGCGCAAGGTCTATACCAAGCTGGTGCGGCGGTTCGCGATGGAGGGCGCGCGGCAATTCACCATTCGCGGCGACGGGAAGAACCTGATCGACGCCATGTACGTCTCCGACGCGGTGCGCGCCCTGCAGCTCCTGCTCGAAGCGCCGCCGGCGCCCTTCGCGGTCGTGGACCTCTGCTCCGGCCAACCCGTGACCCTGACCGAGCTGGTGCGCGAGGCCGGCCGCGCCTTCGGCCTCGAGCCCGAGATCGCGTACGAAGGCATGGTGCCCGAGCGCATCCAGTTCCGCTCGACCGACGGCACGATGGCGGAGAGGTACGGCTTCACTCCCGCCGTCGGGTTGGAGGAGGGTCTGAGGCTCCTCCACGACCATCTCCGGAAGGCGAGCTGAAGGCACGATGGCCGACTCCGTCGTGATCCTCGGGGCGGGTCCCGCCGGTCTGGCTTGCGCCCATCGCATACTCCGTGACTCTGGCAAGCGGGTCGTCATCGTGGACAAGGCGCCGGTCGTCGGGGGCGCCGGGGCAAGCTTCGGCTGGAAGGGCCACACCCTGGACTATGGTCCTCACGCCTTCCACACCCGCGGCGACGAGCCGGAGCAACTCGTGCGGTCGCTGTTCGCCTCCGACCCGGAGGTCCTGCTCGAAGGGCGCAAGCAGGTGCACGTCTACCTGAAGGGAAAGCGGTTCCGGTACCCCCTGCAGGTTCGGGAGGCCCTGCTCAAGTTCAACCCGATCCTGAGCCTTCGCATCATCGCGGAGTTCGTGATCACCTCCATCTTCCACGCGCTGGTGTCGATCCCCATCGACAACTTCGAGAACTGGGGACGCACGCGGTTCGGGGGAACCCTCTACCAGATGAGCTTCGGCGACTACACGGAAAAGGTCTGGAAGACGAGCCCGGCCAAGATCTCGGAGAAGTTCGCCTCCGAAAAGATCCAGGGCTTCAACTTCGTGAACCTCGTGAAGCGCCTCCTGCGCATCGGCGGCCAGGTCACCGAACCCTATTACCAGACGTGGATCTACCACCGCCACGGTTCCGGCCGCATCTATGACCGGATGGCGCAGGAGATCCGGGCCCGGGGCGGGGAGATCCTCCTGGGCGCCGACATCAAGGCCATCCCCATCGACGACAAGCGCGTACGCTGCGTCTCCATCGAGCAGGGAGGCGCGCCGCGCGGGTTGCCCTGCGAAACCCTGGTGAGCACCATCGGCCTGCCCCAGCTCGTGAAGCTGATGGGGGACGGCGTTCCTTTCTCGGTGCGCCACGCCGCTTCCAAGCTCGCCTACACCTCGCTCGTCCTCGTCTACCTGGAGTTCGACGTGGAACGGGTCAGCGACGACCACTGGTTCTACCTGCTCGAGAAGGAGTTCGCGTTCAATCGTGTCACCGAGCAGAAGAACCTGAGCCCGCACACCATGGAGCCGGGCAAGACCGTTCTCAGCCTCGAGCTCACCTGCCGCGTCGGTGACGACCTCTGGCGCAAGTCGGACGAGGAGGTCTTCGAGCTTGCCAAGCAGGACTGCCGCCGGATCCACTTCGTGCCCGTGGAGCGCATCACCGGTTACGTCGTCAAGCGCGTCCCCAACGTCTACGAGATCTACTACAAGCACTTCGATCAGCATGCCGACGTCGTGCTCGGCCACCTCCGCGAGCTCGAAAACGTGGTGAGCATCGGGCGCCGCGGCCTTTTCCTGCAGGGCGACATGCACCAGGCGGTGGAGATGGGGCTGGCCATGGGTTCGCTCCTCGCCGCCGAGACCCCGGATCGTGACGGCGTGCGGCGCTTCTACGAGCGCTACGTCCGTTACGTCGACCACAACTAGGAATGGCCACCGCCGGCCTGTTCCTGGCCGTCGTCCTCGTGGCCGGCCTCTGCGGCTACGGGATCGTGAGCCTGCTCCTGCCCGAGGAGTACCGGGACGAGTTCGCCCTGCTGCTGATGCCGCCCGTCGGGTACTGCTTCTACTCGTGGGTCGCCTTCGACGTGTCGGGCAGCTTTGTGCTTCCCGGATACGACGTCACGATCATCGCCCTCGCCGTCGTCGCGTTTCTCGGCCTGGCCTCCCTCGTGCACCGGCGCCCCACGATGGCCATGGTGCGCGGCCTCTGGCCGACGCTGCCGGTCAGCCTCGCCGCCACCGCGATCGGACTCTGGCCCCTCTTCGCCGTGGGCGCGACGACCTTCCTCGGAGCCGTGAACCCCGACTACACCGCGACCCTGGTCGACCTCCACTACCTGGAAACGCACCCCGTGCAGGCGGCGCCTCCCTCCCGGACGCAGTACACCTATTCCTACTTCCATAACGTCATGGGCGGCATCGGCGTCGCCGCGCGTTTCGGATGCTCCTACTTCGTGATGATGGTGCGCGCGCTGCTCGGGCTCCCGCACCGTACCGCACTCACCGTGTGCATCGGCCTGTTCCTCTTCTGCATGTCGCCCTCGGTCTATTTCATGGCGCGGGTGGCCTTCGGGCTTCGCCGGAGGGCGGCCCTGATCGCGGCCGCCCTCATCATGCTCCTGAGCCCGGTCACCATGAGCTTCGTCTACTCCTACGTTGGCCAGAACTCGGGCCTGGGGGTTCTGCCCGCCGTGATCACGCTGGCCTACGTCGCGGTGCGCCGGCCGGGTTTCCGCACCGTCCTCCTGGCCACGCTGATGGTGAACGGCCTCTACGTCATGTACACGGCCATGGTGCCGTACGTGCTGGCCCCCGTGGGCGTCGTCGCCGTCTACCTCCTGCTGACGCGCCGCCTCCGCTGGCGTGCGGCCGTCGGCATGGCCGCCGGGTTCGTGGCCGTGAGCCTCGTCCTCAACTGGGGCCTCCTGCCGTTCCTGGGGCGGGCCTTCAAGGGCTGGAACCGCCTCGTGACCCAGACCCTCCAGGGGCAATACTTCATCGACTTCCTGACCGAGCAATTCCTGCCCCTCTTTCTGGGGCTCATCAGCTACCCGACGAGCGCCTCCCTCTACGCACCGTACCTGACCGACAAGGGCCGCCTCCTCCTGTACTTCGTCACGGCCACCGTGATCGTCACCATGGTTGCGGTCTTCGTACGCTGGGCCCGCAGGCAACCCGATAGGCCGGCGGCGGCCCTGGCTCTCGCCTCCGCCACCATCTATTCAATCGTCTGGTACACGTATACCTTCCGGCGGCCCTACGGCTACGCGCTCTTCAAGATGTGCTCGTGGCTGCAGTTCGTCTACGTGATGCCCCTCGCCTACGCGCTCGACGAGGCTTCGGGATGGGGCCTCGCCCGCCGCGGAATCCGCCGCTGGGCCACGCGGGCCGTGTGGCCGATCTGCGTGTTCGTGCTCTTCGCGGATGCCATCTCCACCGCCCACCTGTCGCGCCTGAGCCTTGGCCACGACACCCGGCGGGGGATGATCGTCAATCTCTACGAGATGTCCGGGAACAACGACTACCTGGAGCTGGCGGACGAGGTGGGACGCCGCGTGGGCCCGCTCCGCTCGGTAGGGATGAGCTTCGTCGACTCGATCCAGAACGAGTGGGTCGGCTACTACCTTCGCGACCTGCGCACGTCCCTCTTGGGTCACTACATCATCCCCGCCGACGACGAGAACCTGCCCAGCATCATCTCGCGCTGGGTGACCGACTACTACGGGAACGGAAACGTGGACTTCAATTACTACTTCCACGGTGCCACCGACGACTACTACCTGACCTGGAGCGACCGCCACCTGAACCGCGACATCGTGGAGCGCGACCTGCCCCCGCCGATGTGGGAGAACGGGACCTTCCGCCTGCAGCGCGCGGCCGACTGTCCGGGATTCATCTTCACGGGGCGCGGCTGGTACCGCCTCGAGTTCCGCCACACCTGGGACTGGTGGTGGCCGGACCGCTTCCGGTGGACGGCGGAAGGCGGCGAGATCTACATGCTTCGCGGCAAGGCCGGCCAGCCCTATCGCCTGTCCTTCTATGGGATCGTCGGCCACGGTCTCCGGAGCGAGAGCCGCACCGTCGAGCTGTGGATGAACACCCGGAAGTTCGACGAGCTGACGATCACGGCGGCGGCGCGCGTCGTGTCCAAGCCCTTCTATCCGAGCGGTGGTGCCGATCGCCTCGTCATCCGCGTCAAGGAGCGCGTGCAGCCGCAGGCGGCGACTACCGCCGCCTCAACCTCCTGGTCGCGGGGGTGAAGGTGCTCCCGCCGGAGGAGCCGGTGCCGAAGCCTCGGACTCACGAGCTGCGCGACGAGGCGTTCTTCCGGGAAAGCTATTCCTTCGACGGCCTGCAGCCCAACCGGTGGGTCGGGCGGTCGATGGCGATCGCCCTCGAGCGCCCGGAGTGGGCCCGTCGTGCCGCGCTCTCGATCTTCGTCCCTGGGGTCCCACAGTTCCACTTTCCCTTCACCGTCCGAACGACCATCGATGGCCAGCGGCGGGACCTCGTCGTCCCCCGGCCGGGGTTCTTCTCGACCACGCTGCCACTGGGGCCGGCGCGGCCGGATGGCATCGTGGAGTTGCGCACGGCGACGGATGAGGACTACGTCCCGGAGGGGGCCGACATGGAGAGCCATCCCGCCCGCTACAGCTTCCGCCTCGAGCTCCTTGGCCTGCGGCCTTGACCTTGCGACGCTTTCGGCGCGCGCCCGCCCGGCCCCTCGCGCTCGCCGCGGCCTTGCTCACCGCGGCCTGTGGCAGCCGCTATCACGTGGCCGAGTGCCCAGGGGACGCGATCCCCGACCCACGGGAGTTGCAGCGCCGGCCGGGATTCGACCGGCTCCGTTACTTCCGCGGGACCGACCGGCCCACCGATCAGGTCGACTACGAGATCTGGGCGGACGGCCAGTTCGAGTTCACGGCCACCCTCACCTACCACTATCCGGCCAGCGGCGGCCACCGGAGCGACTGTGCACGCGCGGCGGCCCTCACCGTGAAGCGGCCACTGTCCGACGCGGCAAGGGAGCTCCAAAAGGAGTTCATCGGTGTCTTCGCCAGGCATCTCGGCCGCGATCTCGCGGTGGTGGCCCTGACCGCGGCCGCCTACGAGGCCATGGAGGGAGACGGCTTTCTCCAGTCACAGGCCCGCTCGTGGGGGCCTCTGGTGAGCGAGGTTGTGGGAGTCGATAGCTACCACCGCGGAGAGTTCGTCACCGTCGCATTCTACGAACCGGACTACTACCGGTCGGCGCGACCGGTCCTGAACGCCTCCCCGTGACCGCTCTCGAGGCATCCATGCCACGGGCGGGTACGATGGTGGGTGCGGGCACGGGGACGGCGGTGCGTAGCCTCGTTCGCCACCGTCATCTTCTGTGGCAGCTCACTCGTCGAGAGCTCGCCGCGCGGTACCGCGGGTCCGTCCTCGGGTACCTCTGGTCTTTCCTGATCCCCGTCCTGATGCTGGGCGTCTATACATTCGTCTTCAGCGTCGCCTTCCGGGCCCGCTGGCCGGGACCAAGCACCAGCCGCGTCGAGTTCGCGCTCATCCTGTTCAGCGGGCTGGTCGTGTTCGCCCTGTTCGCGGAACCCCTGAACCGGTCTCCCACGCTCATCGTCTCGCAGCCCAACTACGTCAAGAAGATCGTCTTTCCGCTCGAGGTGCTTCCCTGCGTCGCCCTGGCGACGGCATTTCTCAACGCGGCGGTCGGGTTCATCATCCTTATCGTGGCCAGCGCCTTCCTGCACGGAGAGGTGCCGTGGACGGTGGTGCTCCTGCCGGTTGCATTGTTGCCGCTGGTGCCTCTCTGTCTCGGCCTCTCATGGTTCCTGGCCGCCCTCGGCGTGTTCTTGCGCGACATCGCGCCGCTCGTGACGGTATTGACGCAAGTGCTCATGTTCATGACTCCGGTCTTCTATCCGTTGGCGGCGATTCCCGAACCGTACCGCCGCATCATCGGCCTCAACCCGCTCGCCGTGACGGTCGAGGAGGTGCGCGGCCTCGTCTTCTACGGCCGCATCCCGGATTGGACGGTCTACATGGCGTGCCTGGCCGTGGGGCTGGCGGTGGCCTGGCTGGGCCTCGCTTTCTTCCAGCGGACGCGGCGCGGTTTCGCGAATGTCCTCTGAGATCGCCGTCTCCGTCCGCGACGTCGGGAAGACCTATTACATCTACGACCGGCCGCAGGAGGCGCTGCTACGGCAGGTCTTCGGTTATCTGGCCGGGCAGCGGCTCCTGCCGCGCTCCTCCAGGCGGTGGCTGGCCGGTCGCGCGGAGCGACACGGCCGTCGCTTCGACGCTCTGCGGGAAGTAAGCTTCGACGTTCACCGGGGAGAGTGCGTCGGCATCATCGGCCGCAACGGATCCGGCAAGTCGACGCTCCTCCAGATCGTCGCGGGCATTCTCGGCCCGACCACGGGCCAGGTCGTGGTCGGGGGCCGCGTGGCGGCCTTGCTCGAGCTCGGCAGCGGGTTCAACCCGGAGTTCAGCGGGCGCGAGAACCTCCTGCTGAACGGGATCATCCTGGGGGCGCGGCCGGAAGAGATGCGAGCGCGGCTTCCCGAGATCGTCGCCTTTTCGGAGATCGGCGAGTTCCTCGACCAGCCCGTCAAGACCTACAGCTCGGGCATGATGCTCCGCCTCGCCTTCGCCGTCCAGGTCAGCCTCGCGCCCGACCTCCTGATCGTCGACGAGGCGCTGAGCGTGGGCGACATCTTCTTCACGCAGAAATGCATCCGCCGGATCAAGGAGCTCGAAGCGCGCGGGACGACGATCCTGTTCGTGTCACACGACATGGCCCTCGTGCGAGACCTCTGTCAGCGGGCCGTCTATTTGCGCGGAGGCCGCGTCGCCTATTTTGGCGCGAAGGACCGTGCAATCGCCCTGTACCTCCAATCCGGCGCGGAGGCGGCGGCCGCCCACCGGCCGAACGCGGCGTCCGTCCCCGTGTCGGGCAGCCCCGCCGACCGCTTCCGGGGTCAGGCCTGCTGGGTGGCCGACGGTCGCATCGGCGAGGGCGACGCGAGGCTGGTCACGGTGGCGGTATTGGACGGGGACGGCCAGGCCGCCCTCGATGCGACCATGGGCGACCCCCTCACCATCCGCGTCCTCTTTCAGAGTCTCAGCGGCCGCCCCATCCATGTCGCCCTTGCCTTGAAGAACCGGTACGACCAGGTGATCTTCTCCGGCGGCTCGTACACGCATCGCCTTCCCCCCGCGGCCTTCGCCGCCGGGGAATACGGCTGCTTCGAGATGAAGCTGGACTGCATGATCGAGGCGGGCCAGTACACCTTCCTGGTGGCGCTGACCCTGGCCAGTGACGCCCATCGCGGCGTCCGTACCGACGAGACACCGTGGCTGGGACCCATCTCGGTGAAGTGGAACTACGACGCTGGCCCCGCGCCGTTCTACGGGCTGTTCGGCTTGCCGACGGCGGTGCGTTTCAGGAGACCGGAGGAGGCCATGCCTGAACCGCCGTGAACCTGACCGTGCCTCGCATCATGCAGGCCGCGCCGCGTCGGGCTTCGGCCGGTAGAATGCCCGTTGGGAGGAGTCGATGAGCGAGGAAGACGGAGCGCGCGCGGCCGCCGAGCGGTTGTACGCGCCACCGCGGGAGGTGACAGACCCGTCACTCTGCTCCTTCTACCATGTCATGGACCTGCCTGGCCTCGGCACCGTGGGCGGGCAATGGGACCTTCGGCCCACGGTCGAGGATTACCTGGGCCGCTTCGACTTTGGGGGCCGGAGGGTCCTGGACATGGGTGCGGCCAGCGGATACCTGAGCTTCGAGGTGGAGAAGCGTGGGGCCGACGTCGTCTCCTTCGACCTCGACTCCCCGGATCGGTGGGAGGTCGTGCCGTTCGCCGACCCGCGTTATTCGATCGAGGCCGTCCGCGCGCGCTATCGCCAGCTGGTGCCCGCCCGCTGGAACGCCTACTGGCTCGCCCACCGCCTGCTCGCGTCGCGCAACCGCGTCTTCTATGGAGATATCTACGCCCTGCCGGAGGCGCTGGGCGACTTCGACGTCGTGCTGTTCGGCATGATCCTGGGCCACCTCCGTGATCCCTTCCGCGCGCTCGCCGCCGTCGCGCCGTTCGCCCGCGACGCGATCATCGTGACGCAGGCCGCGCCGCTGATCCCTTTCCGAGGCCTGCACCTCGCGCATGCTCGGTGTCCTCGGCTTCACGGTGGAGAGCGTGATTCGCGCGGCGCACGCCTGCGTCGCCCGCCAGGACCGGCAGCTGTGCTCGACGATCGTGGCCCGCCGGCATCATCCGCGCGTCGCCTCGGCGGCGGTGCCGCGCCGGGGCTGACCGCGGCCTTCTGCTCACCGGCACGACTTGAGGTCCGCGCTGGTGAGATAGGCACGGACGTGTCCGAGCTCGGGACGGCCGAGGAGGTCCGGCACCGGCACCGCGCAGCCGGGGTTGACGAGGGCGAGGAACTCGGCGGCGATGCGCCCGGCCTGGCCCCGATGATGTACGACGTCGCGGCCGCCGACCGACAAGAGGGTGAGGTAGGCCGCGTCGGCGGGCAGAGCTTCCATCTCGGCCCGCCAGTCGTCTCCCCAGGAGCCCAGCGTCCAGCCGTCCAGCGCCGGTGACGGCCGCCCGAGCCGCTCGTAGAGCAAGACTCGCAGGACGTCGCAGTTGTAGGCAAGGTCGGGGAGCGGCGCGTAGAGGACGTTCGTCGCGATGACCACGTGTCGTTCCATCGGGCGGCGGCGCAGCGCGCCCGCGAGCGCATCCGCGTCGGCGGCCAGCGCGGGCAGGGCGGCCGCGGCTTGCGGCCCGATCCCGGAGGCGCCGACGGCATGACCGTAGATCTGGAACGAGAGCACGAGCGTCGAGAGGACGGTGACGAGGACGGCCCTTCCGCGGAGCGGTGGAAGCGCGCCCACCACCGCCACGCACAGGACGAAGAGAGCGGGCGCGAGCCAGACCACGAGGACGGCCGCCGGCGGCGGCGTGGCCGAAAAGACGAGGTCGACAAGGACGAGCAGGAGGAGACCGAAGAAAATCCGCCGCCTCGGGTCGGGTTGTCTCTGCCTCGGCGGACGGACCACGATGCCCACGGCGGAGGCCACCACCAGCCACGAGGCCGGCGAGTGGAGCAGGAGAGCGGACGGATAGAACGAGGCGGTCTTCCAGACTCGGCCGGGGGCGGTCACGAAGAACGCGCTCGTCTGCGCGGCCGGCGTGGACGCGGCGATCGCGCTCAGGTTGTAGGCGATGACGTCGCGCAGCGCGAGGCCGGCATAGCCGAGGGAGGCCGCGGCCACGGCGGCCCACGCCCATGGCCGCGACCGCACGCGCGCGACCAGGCGGCCCGGCCCTTGGATCCCGGTGACGAAGGCCGCGATCCAGGCGAGAGCGACCACGGAGACGGCCGGACCCTTGGAAAGCATCGCCAGCAGCGAGAGCCACGCCGCCGCCAGTGGCCGGTCGACGAGGAGGGCGAACACGGCGGCGGAGGCCGCGAGCACCGCCGCCGGGTCGAACCGCTGGTCCAGCAGCCCCCCCGGACGGAAGACCAGGGGCGTGAAGGAGAAGAACACGACGGATGCGAGCAGGGGACGTTCCGCGGGATGGCGCGCCTCCGCCGCGCGCGCGGCCAGGAACCACACGCCCACGAGGGCAGCCCAACCCCAACCCCAGGCGGCTCGGCCGGGTCCCACGACGAGCGACGCCAGGGAGAAGAAGACGACGGACAGGAGGTTGTTGACGTCCATTCTCAGGAAGGCGACGTACTCACGGAGCCGAAGGTGCTGGAGTTCGAGCCCGCGGCTGGAGGCGCGCGCGACGAGGTTGGCCGCGTCCTGGATGGGCGGGACGTGGCCGAGGCCCCAGTAGGGGAAGATCAGCACGGCCAGGGCGAGGAGCACGGCGTAGACGGTGGCCGGTCGGGCCCCCGTCATCGGATGGACGGTCGAGCCAACCCCGCGCGCAGCATATCCACGTGCTCGCGCCGACGCGCGAGCGCGGTCGCCCGTCCGCCCTCATGGAGCCGGGCGTCACGCACCTCGAACCCGGTGTCCTGCAGCATCGCGCGCACGGCGCCGAGTGAGGGCACGAACCAATCCCACCCGCCGAGGAGCGTGGCCGAGGCGGCCCCATCGCGCAGCGATCGGTCCTTGCGATCGCCGTATTCGCAGTACCGGCCGGCACCGTCCGCGGCCATGGTCTCCAGCAGGCATTGGCCGCCGTCCTTCAGCGCGTTGAAGACGATGCGCAGGGAGAGGACGGGGTCCGTGACGTGGTAGAGGACTCCGGAGTAGAGGACGTAGTCGAACCGGTCGTAGAAGGACTCCTCGTCGAGCGAGAACAGCGACCGGCTCTCGACCTTCAGGTTGGCCACTCCGAACGCGTGAGCGAGGTAGGCCACGCAGTCGGCGTACTTGCGCACCTCTTCGATGGCGATCACTTCGGCGCCCATGGCCGCGAGGAGCAAGCTCGTCCCCCCCGTCCAGCAGCCGACGTCGAGCACCTTCTTCCCGTCGAGGCGCGCTTCCGGGACGCCGTGGAGGGTCATGAAGGTGGCCAGGATGTGGATGTGCCGATCCTGCATCAGCCCGGTCATGCGGAACGTCCCGAAGTCGTGGTTGTGGCCCCACTCGAACTGCACGGAAAGGTCGCGCTGGCGGGAGATGTCCTGAAAGCGCTCCCGCTGCGGGTCTCGGCGACCGGGCAGCGAAGTCACGTGCGCGCGGAACTCCTCCTCGCCCACGTTGCGGAGCTGGCCGACGGTGTAGCGCTCGCGCAGGAGACGGCGCAGATAGAGCGCCGCCTCCGAGCCGTCGTAGACGCCAAAATAGGGATGAAGGGGGACCGCGTCCGCCATTCCGTGCCTCTTGCTTCCGCCGGCCAGGGCGGAATCCGGATTATAAGGTCCGCCACGGCCGCGCACGGTACGCGTCAGGCCAGAGGCGCGGCCCGAGACGCCGCCGGTGCCTGCGCCGTAAACGCCGTGGGCAGGCGCTGCAGCCAGGCCTCGAGCGCCACCAGCGTGAAGATCTTGCGCGAGTAGTCTCCGCGGCCCCGCAGGTGCGCGGAGACGAGCGACTCCACGACCTCCGGCCGGAAGAAGCCGCGGCGCCGCAGCGTCCCCGCCGAAAGCAGATCCCCCATCCAGGGGCGGAGCGGACCGCGGAGCCACTCCCCGAGGGGCACGTCGAAACCGTGCTTGCGCCGGCGCGCGACCGCCGGCAGGTCGGCCAGCGCCCGGCGCAGGAGCCGCTTCCCGCGTCCCCACCGCACCTTGTAACCACCGGGAAGGCGGAAGGCGGATTCCACGAGCGCACGGTCCAGGAACGGTACGCGGGCCTCGAGGCCGCGGGCCATCGTCATGCGGTCGACCTTCGCCAGCATCTCGTCGACGAGGGTGGTGCGGAGGTCGGCGCGCAGCCGGCGGTTGACCTCGTCGCCCCCCGGTTCGGTCTCGTAGGCGAGGCGCACGGGGTTCTCCGCCCACGCCCGCGCCGCCACCTCCGCCAGCTCGGGGTGGAGCAGCGCCTCCATCTCCTCGGGCACGAAGGCGGTCACGATCTCGGCGTAGCGCTCGCCCGGCGAGCGCATCCGCCGCAAGCGGCCGGCGAGCTCGCCGCGCAGACCGGGCGCGCCCAGGCGCGCCCCGCGCGCGCTGCGGGCGACGGTCATGCCCAGGCGGCGGAGGAGCGTACGCGGCGAGGTCTCCGGCTCGTGGCGCCACGGATAACCGCCGAGCGTCTCGTCGGCGCCGTCGCCGGTGAGGACCACCTTGACGTGCTCACGGGCGAGGCCGGCCAGGTGGTAGAGCGCGAAGGCGGAGGACACCGCGAACGGCTCGTCGAAGCGGGCCATGACCTCGGGCAGCGAGGACGCGTGGCCGGGACCCAGGTGGAGCTCGTGGTGCTCGGTCCCGAGCTGCGCGGACACGCGGCGGGCGTGCGGGGACTCGTCCTCGGTGCGCCCGTCGAAGCGCACCGAGAACGTGTGCAAGGGCGACGCCGACGCGTCGCGCGCGGCGCGCGTGACCGCGGTGGAGTCGAGGCCCCCGCTCAGGAACGTGCCCACGGGGACGTCGGCCACGAGGTGGGAGCGGACGGCGGCATCGAGCCGCGAGCGAAAGGCGTGCGCCGCCGCCGCGAAACCGGCGGGCCTCTCGTCCTCGGCGGGGGGACCTTCCCAATAGCGCGCCGTACGCACCGTGCCCTCTTCGACCACGGCGTAGTGGGCGGGAGGGAGCCTCGCCACACCCTCCACGATCGAAGTGCCGCCGGGCACGCTCGACTGGTACAGGTAATGTACGACCGCAGACGGGCTCACGTCCCGTGGCATCCCGCCCAGGGCGAAAAGCGCGCCCAGCTCGGATCCGAACACCACGTCGGTGTCGCGCCGGGCATAAACGAGCGGCTTGATGCCGAGGCGGTCGCGGGCGAGGAGGAGGCGCCGTCGCCGGGCGTCCCACAGGGCGAACGCGAACATTCCGTCGATCGACTGCAGCAGCCCTTCGCCCTCCTCCTCGTAGAGGTGCACGAGGATCTCGGTGTCGGTGCGGGAGCGGAAGCGGTGACCCCGCTGCTCGAGACGCCGCCGGAGCGGCTCGAAGTCGTAGAGCTGGCCGTTGTAGACGAGCCAGACGGTGCCGTCCTCGTTCGCCATCGGCTGGTGCCCGGCCGGGCTCGGATCCAGGATGGCGAGGCGCCGGCTGGCCAGGCCCAGGCCCGGCTCGGCATGGAAGCCTTGGTCGTCCGGGCCCCGATGTGAGAGCGCACGCGCCATGGCGCGCAGCTCCGCGGGATCGACGGGCGCTCCACCCGCACGCAAGATGCCCGCGATGCCACACATGGCTAGCGCGGGAGGGCCGCGCTCAGCTTCTCGATGAGGGCCAGGCGTTCGCGGGCGGCGCGGTCGAGATCGCGGATGACTTGCTCCTTCTCACGAAGTTTCTCTTGCAGGGCGCGGATCGTTTGCTGCGACCCGGCGGCCGCGAGACGCGTCTCCTCGAGCAGTGCCGCCGTCTCCACCGGCAGGTCCATGTAGGCCTGGCTGAACGCGCTCAGGATGAGCGCCACCACCTCCGGCTTCACATGGCGGTTGTCGCTGGAGAACGGAGAATCAAACAGGCTCAGCGCCAGCTCATAGGAGGGAAAATAGTGGCACCGGCCGGTGGCCGCCACCTCTGGAATGGACAAGAACGCATCGAGGGCGGCGCGCAGGATGGCCTTGGAGATCGAGTTGGCCGTCACCGGCGACTGGTTGCGGAAGGTGGCGACGAAAGGGATCGGGGACAGCGTGAACACGAGCTGGAGCCGGGGGAGGAAGCGGGCGACGATGCGGTGAAGCTCGTGCAGCGCCGCCGTCGTCTCCTCCACCGTCGCCACCTTGAAGACGTGCCGCTCCGGGTCGTAGAGACGCGCGGGAATGGACCGCCAGAGCACCTCGCCGTCGAGGCGGTCGTACCAGACCTCGGACATGCCGAGGGTGACGACCGCCACGTCGGCGTCCTCGAGGTTGGCGCGAATGTTCCGGCGGCGTTCGTCCGTCGCCTCGAAGTACTTCTTGTCCTTCGTGAACCACAGGTGGCTGGCGGGGGTGAACTCACCGAAAGCCCATCGGAACTGCTGCACGACCACGAACGCGTTTTCGAAGGTGTTACCGAGGGACAAGAGCAGCGGCTCTTCGGAGAGGCCGTGCGCTTCGGCGGGGATGCGCCACTGGTTGTAGCCGCGCTCGCCGAGGAAGGCGATGAAGTACTCGGCGAAGCAGCTCCCGAAGGCGATCACCCGCGAAGAGCGCGAGATCAGCGGCCGCTCGGGGGCCCAACCCTGCATGACATCCGCTACCGACAGTGGCCGATCGGCGGGGTAGCGGTGGCAATGCTCGCCCCTGTACCAATGGTCTGCCTGCTGGAAGTCGAGGTCCTCGTCAGACTTCTTCCACGGCCCGATCCTGGGCTCGTTCATCTCGTCTCCCCGCGCATCGCGGTCTGGTCAAGCGTAGGACCCGACCCACCTGAAGTCAATGAAGCGATCGCGGGCGGCGGGCCCCCGCCTCAGCGCAGCAGGAGGCCGAGGAGATCGAGAAGCCGGCCCCGCGGGCGCTCGCGCGCGGCCCCGCGGGCCACGACCTCGCGATAGAGGGAGTCGACGCGCTGAAGCTCGCGCGGCAGGAACCCGACTTCGCGCACGCGCTCGAGGCCGGTGCGAGCGAGGCGGTCGCGCAAGGCGGAGTCGGTCATCAGCCGGACCATCGTGGACGCGACGGCCCGCGGTTCGAGATCGGCGAGGAGCGCGCTCTCTCCGTCCGTGACGATCTCCCGGTAGGCCGTCAGGCGCCCGAGCACGACGGGGGTGCCGCAGGCCATGGCCTCGAAGAGCGACTGCGGCAGGCCGTCGGAGGAGGGGAGGCTCGCCTCGATCTCCGCGAGCGAATGGAGGCCGGGCATGTCCCGCGTCGCGACCGCGCCCGCGAACTGCACGCGGTCGCCCAGACCGAGGGCGGCCACGGCCTGGCGGAGGCGCGCCGCGTATCCGGGGTCGGCGTTGTACTCGGTGATCACCAGCGCCGCGGACGGCACGTGTGCGACCACCTCCGGCATCGCTTCGACGAGAAGATGGACGTTGTAGAGGGGCTGCAGCGGCCGCGGGCTCAGGATCACGCGGTCGGCCGGGGAGAGGCGGAGGCGGCGGCGAAGGGCAGCCGCGGCCTCGACGTCGCGGTGGAAGGTTGCGGGATCCACTCCCCACCTCACGACCTCGCACTTGCCGGCGAAGCCGCCCCAGGCCTCGAGCGCCGGCCGCAACGCTTCCGACTTCACCAGGAGCAGGTCGGCGGCGGCCAGGATGCGGCGCGTGGCGCGCCGCTCCAGCCGGGACAGTCCGCCCGCGTGCTGTTCGGGCAAGACGTCTCCCCCCATCACCGTCACCACCAACGGACGGACGCCACTGAGGGCGGCCATCGTGCCGAGCTTGCCACCGGCATAGTGCAGGTGAAGAAGCGCGGGCCCGAAGCTCCGCAGGTCGGTCAGGAAGCCGCGGGCGGCACGGGCCGCGGCCAGCGGCCCCCGTGGCAGCGCGCGGGTACGGACCTCGACGCCGGGGGCGGGCAGGACGTCTCCCACGGTCACGAAGCGCACCTCGTGACCGAGACCGGCCACCGCCACGCTCCGCGCGATCGCATGGACGGAGCGGCCGGACCCGACCACGGCGATCCTCATCGCCGGCGGTAGCGCTCGAACCAGAAGGGCGGCGCAGCCGCGGCGAGGAAGGGCCGGGCCGAGCAGTCGTCCCGGCCGGCGCGGAGGAACAGGTCGGCATGCGGGATCGTCGCGGAGACGTCGGTGAACCCGAGCTCGGCCAGCCATCTTTCGACCTCGGCCTGGGTGCAGCGATCGTTCACGAGCGGAGACAGCAGGTCGAACGCCTGATGGGTGTCGCGACGGGGGAAGAGCCGTGCCAGCAGCGTACGCTTGGCGCGGAAGCTCAAGCCCGCGAGACCGCCGCGGACAAGGGCGAGCGCCGCCCGCTGCCACGAGGTGAGCGCGTCCGCCCCGTAGAGGTAGACGAAGAGGAGCCCGTCCGGCCGGGTCAGGCCGGCGACGTTGGCCAGGGCGCCTCGCGTGTCGCCGGTGTGGTGGAGGACTCCGAAAGAGAAGACGAGGTCGAATCGCTGCGACGCGAGGAACTCGTCGAGAGCGAGCAAGTCGAGCTGTCGCAGGACCAGGCGACCGGCCGCCACCGCGTCCGGTACCAGGCGTTCCATCTGCGCCCGGGTGGAGTCGAGCGCGCAGGCGGAGAAATCGACGGCGGTGACGCGAGCGCCCAGGCGGAGGAGGGCAAGTGTCCAACGGCCGCCGCCACAGCCGGCATCGAGCGCGTGGCGGCCGGCGAACCAGGCCGGAGATACGCCGAGCAGCTCGCGGGCGAGGATCCGGTCGGCATTGGCGACGAACCAGCCGTCGGAGAGCATGGCGTCACCGGCCGGGATCTCGCCCCATTGGTAGTCGAAGCTGGCCAGCGTCTGCCGGCGCCGCCGTTCATGCAACACGGGGCGACTCGAGGCCGCGCAGCCACAGCTCGGCGGACACGAGCCGCCACAGCCCGGGGCGGCGCGACAACTCGGTGTCCGATCCCGCGAGCCAGGACCGCAACGCGTCACCGTCGAGCCGATCCCGGAGGCGAGAGGCGGAACCGAGCCAGGCCCGAACCTCGGGCGCAATCTCGCGCAGCCAGCGCCGCTCCGGAGTAGCGAACCCGAGCTTGTCGCGGCGGCAACGGACGCTGTCCGGCACGATCCCTTTCATCGCCTCCCGAAGAACCGCCTTGGTCCACCCGTCGTGGATCAGCTCCGAGTCCGGCAAGGCGGCCGCGCGCTCCACCAGCCGGTAATCGAGGAAGGGTGTCCGCGCCTCGACCGAGAACGCCATCGAATTGCGATCCTCGTAGCGCAGCAGCGGGGGCAGGCTGGTGGACCCGAGCCCCGCGCGCAGCTCGCAGCGCAAATCCGTGCGCGGCTGATGCCGCTCGCTGGACGCGCGGCCGTGGGCGCGAAGCTCGCGCGTCATGAGCTCGGGCGGCACCCGTCCCTGGGACGCCTGGGCGCGCACGGCGAGCGCTCGCACGGCCGCCGGCAGGGGCACCGAATGGTACGCGAGCAGGCCGAGGAAGAAGCTCCACGGCCGCCCCGTGGCCCGACGCGCGCGCGCCGCCTCGCGCAGCGCCGCCGCCACCCCGCGGCGCGCGGCCACCCCGGCCAGGTAGGGACCGTAATGGTAGTGGTAGCCGGCCAGCACTTCATCCGCCCCCTGGCCGTCGAGCAGCACCGGCACCCGCGCCTCGCGCGCGAGCGCCATCACCCTCCATTGTGAATACACGCTCGCGGAGGGGAACGGCTCATCCTGGTGGCGGACGAGCGCAGGCAGATCGCGCAGGAGGTCGGCCGAGGTCGGCGTCGAACGTCCTGGTTCCACCCCCGTGGCGGAGACCACCGTATCGATGTGCACGGACTCGTCGAGCCCCGGATCGGCATAGACGATGCTGAAACTGCGCCGGCCACGATTGCCCTCCCGGAGGCGCGCGCTGAGGGCCACGATGGACGACGAGTCGAGCCCACCACTCAGGCAGGTTCCGACGTCGACGTCGCTGCGAAGGCGGAGCCGGACGGAATCGGCCAGGAGGTCGCCGATCTCGCGAGCGGCCTCGGGCCGCTCCGGGACGTCGGGCAGGGTGTACCAGCGGTGGATCTCCAACGATCGTGAAGGCAGGTCGAGAGTGAGGTGATGCCCGGCGGCGAGGGTGTGGATGCCGCCGTAGAAGGTCTCCGCGTCCTCGTGGAGGGCGCCCGCGACGAGGAAGGCATGGAGCGCGCTCTCGCGCGGGCGCCGAGGCACGGCGGGATGCGCCAAGAGGCCCTTGATCTCCGAAGCAAACGCGAAAAGGCCTCCCGCCGCGTGATAGTGGAGAGGCTTCACCCCGAACCGGTCCCTCGCGCAGAAGAGCACGTTACGCTTGCCGTCGTACAGGGCGAAGGCCCACATGCCATTGAACCGCGGCAGGCATTCCGGCCCCCACTCCTGCCAGGCGGCGAGGATCACCTCGGTGTCCGTCGCGCTGGCGAACGAGTGGCCAAGGCCCTTCAGCTCTTCGCGCAGCTCGAGGTAGTTGTAGATCTCCCCGTTGTAGGTGATCCAGCGGTGCCCGTCCGCGGACGGCATGGGGCCATGGCCGGCGGAGCTGAGGTCGAGGATCGCCAGGCGGCGATGGCCCAGGCCGAGGTCGGCCCCGGCGGGCAGTTCGGCAGGAAACGGGGGATACCGGAGTCCGTCGACCGTGTCCCGTCCACGGTGCGCTCTCGCGCGACGCGACCCGCTCTCCACGATCACGTAGCCTTCGTCATCGGGCCCGCGATGGCGCAGCGCGGCGAGCATCGCGGGAAGCGGCCGCAAGAGGGCGGCCGACGGCGCGACCACGCCCGCGATGCCGCACATCAGCCGACTCCCGGCGAAGTTAGGCCCGCGCCACTCCCGCGTGGTCGAACGTGCGCACCACTCCCGCGATGCGCTCGGCCTCGGCCAGCGGGAGTTCCGGATAGAGCGGGATGCACAGGACCTCCTGCGAAAGGCGCTCCGAGACCGGCAACGCGCCGGGGCCGACGCCGGCCGGCGCCATCGCCGGCTGCAGGTGGATGGGACGGGGATAGTGCACGGCCGTCGCGATGCCCTCCGCCTTGAGGTGCGCCTGGAGCGCGTCGCGCTCGCGCGAGCGGATGGTGTAGAGGTGCCAGGCGGAGAGGGCGCCCGCGCGCTCCCGGGGCAGGACGAGCCCGGGCACGCCGGAGAGGGCCTTCGTATAGGCCTGGGCGATCGCGCGACGCTCCCCGTTCCACTCGTCGAGATGATGCAGCTTCACACGCAGAACCGCCGCTTGCAGAGTGTCGAGCCGGCTGTTGGTCCCGAGGACGACGTTGTCGTACTTGTTGGCGCCCCCGCCGTGGTTGGCGATCTGCCGCACGCGAGCGATGAACTCGCGGTCGTTGGAGACGACCATGCCGGCGTCGCCGTAGGCTCCGAGATTCTTGCCCGGATAGAAGCTGAAGCACGCGGCGTGCCCAAGGGTGCCGGTCCGCCGGCCGCCGAGCTGGGCCCCGTGGGCCTGCGCGGCGTCTTCGAGCACCGGAATCCCGTGGCGATCGGCGATGGCCGCGATCGCGTCCATGTCCGCGGGATGTCCATAGAGGTGCACGGGAATGATCACCTTGGTACGGGCGGTGATCGCCTTCTCCAGCCGCGCCGGATCGAGGGTGAACGTCGCTTCGTCCACGTCCACGAAGACGGGGCGGGCGCCGTTCAAGAGGATGGCCTCGCCGGTGGCGATGAACGTGTTGGCGACGGTGATCACCTCGTCGCCGGGGCCCACACCATAGGCCCTCAAAGCGAGAATGAGGGCATCCGTCCCGTTGGCCACTCCGCAGGCGGCCGCCGCCCCGCAATAGGCCGCGAACTCCTTGTCGAGGAGCGCGCACTCCTCTCCCTTGATGAAGGCCGTGCTCTCCAGGACGCGCGCGATGGCGGCGTCGACGTCGACGCGGATGCGTGCGTATTGCGCCTTGAGGTCCACCATGGGAATCGAACGCGACTCGGGCATGTCCTGGGCTGCCTTTCCGGATAATGGCGGGCGAGAGACACGGCCTACGCGCCGCGACGAAGCCCGGGATATTATCGCCCTTCCACGCCATTGGCAACACTCGAGATCCCGGGACGTCCCCTCTCCGCGCGCGTGTGCATGTTCGTCGTCAATGGGGTGACCGTCGACGCGCGCGTGAGGCGGGAGGCGGCCAGCCTCGCCGGCGCCGGCGCGGAGGTGGTGGTCCTCGGCCTGCGCGAGCGGTCACAGCCTTCGGAGGAAACGCTCGAAGGCTTCACCGTCCTGCGCCTGCGCCGCGATCCATTCCGACGGGGGCTGGAGCGCGATCGCGGGGCCGGGGTGGTGCGCCGGCTCCTCGCCCCCGCCTCCCAGGGGTTGGCGGTGCTCGACTATTCGATCCGCGCGCTCGCGCGCGGCTGGCGCCTGGACGCGGACGTGTACCACGCGCACGACCTCGTGACCCTTCCCGTGGCGTGGGCCGCCGGCCGCCTGCGCGGGGCGCACGTCGTCTACGACGCGCACGAGCTGTTTACCGAAATCGGCCGGCTCAGTCCCTGGGCCCGCCGGCCCCTGCGGTGGCTGGAGGCATTCCTCATTCGCCGCGCCGACCGCGTCATCACCGTCAACGAGTCGATCGCGGGCGAGCTCTCGCGCCGGTACGGCGTGGCCGCTCCGCTCGTGCTGCTGAACTGCCCACGCACGGCGGGGCGAGCGTTGCGTGACGGCAGCGGACGGTTGCGGGCGCGCCTGGGCGTGGCTGCGGGCGTCCCCCTCGCCCTCTACCAGGGGATGTTCATGCCCCATCGCGGCCTGGAGAACCTCGTCCGCGCCGCGCGCGAACTGAGGCGCGCCCACGTCGCCTTCATGGGATGGGGTCCGCTTCTCGACACGCTCCGCGCGCTGGCCGTGGTCGAAGGCGTCGGCGACCGCGTTCACTTCATGGAGGGTGTGCCGCTGAGCGATCTGCTGGAGTACACGTCGGGGGCGGACGTCGGGCTCATCCCCTATCGGAACGTCGGCCTCAACAACTACTACACGAGCCCGAACAAGCTCTTCGAGTACTGCGTCGCCGGGGTGCCGGTGGCGGCGAGCCGGTTGCCGGAGCTGGTCAAGGTCGTGGAAGGGCGCGGCATCGGCGTGACTTTCGATCCGGAGCGGCCGGCGGACATCGCGGCCGCGGTGAACGGGCTGCTGGAGGATCCGGCGCGGCTGGCCGAGGTGCGCGCCAACGTGGCACGGGCCGCCCCCGCGTTCACCTGGGAGCAGCAGGCGCCGCGCCTCCTGGATCTCTACGCGTCGCTGGAGGGCGTGAGTTGACGGGACGCCCGCGGCCGCTGGTCCTCACCGTGGTGGGGGCGCGCCCACAGTTCGTGAAGGCGGCGCCGCTCGGCCGCGCCATCCGCCGGCACGCCCGCGAGGTCCTGGTCCATACCGGCCAGCACTACGATCGCGAGATGTCCGAGGCCTTCTTCCAAGAGCTGGGCATCCCGCCGCCGGACCGCCATCTCGGCATCGGATCCGGGAGCCACGGGGCCATGACGGGGCGGATGCTGGAGGCGCTCGAGGGCGTCATGAAAGAGGTCCAGCCGGAGGCCGTCGTGGTCCTGGGGGACACGAACTCCACGCTGGCGGGAGCGCTGGCGGCGGCCAAGCTCGGCATCCCCGTCGCCCACGTCGAAGCGGGCCTGCGCAGCTTCGACATGCGCATGCCGGAGGAGGTCAACCGGCGGCTCACCGACCACGTTTCGACGCTCCTCTTCTGCCCGACCCGGGCGGCCGTGCGCAACCTGAAGGCGGAAGGCATCCGGGCCGGGGCCCACCTCGTCGGCGACGTCATGCTCGACGCGGTGCGACAGAACCTGCGGCGGGCCCGCCGCCTTCCCCTCCGCGACCTGCCCCCCGCCCGCGGCTATTACCTGGCCACGCTGCATCGCCAGGAGAACGTGGACGATCCGGAGACACTGGGGCGCATCGTCTCCGTGCTCGAGCGGCTCGAACGGCCGGTTCTGCTGCCCCTCCACCCCCGGACGCGTGAGCGCCTCCGCCGTCTGGGTCGCCAGCTGGGGGGCGCGGTGCGCGTTCGGCCACCCGCCGGCTACCTGGAGATGCTGCTGCTGGAGAGTCGCGCCCGGGCCGTGCTCACCGACTCCGGCGGAGTGCAGAAGGAGGCCTTCATCGTGGGCACGCCCTGCATCACCTTGCGCGATCGCACGGAATGGGTGGAGACCGTCCGCGCGGGCGCGAATCGCCTGGTCGGCACCGACCCGCGACGGATCCTGGCCGCGGTCAAGGCCGCCGACCGTCCGCGCGCCCGCCATCCCTCCGCCGGCGTCTACGGAGACGGTCGCGCCTCCGAGCTCATCGCGCGCCGGCTGACCGAATTCCTGGCCGCGCGGGCCGGCCCGGCCGCGCGGCGTCAGGCTTAGGCGGCGACGAACCCGCGCTCGCCCGCGAGGGCGAGGATGCGCCGCGCGTTTTCCTCCGGCGCCGCGTCGGTGGTGGTGATGGTCAGCTCTGGAGCCACCGGTCGCTCATAGGGATCGCTCACGCCGGTGAACTCGGGCAGCTCGCCCCGCCGCGCCTTCGCGTAGAGGCCCTTGGTGTCGCGCTGCTCGCAAACCTCGAGCGGAGTGTCGACGAACACCTCGAGGAAGCGCCCCTCGCCGAAGAGGCTGCGGCAATGATCACGCGCGGCGCGGTAGGGACTCACCGCCGCGCACACCACGGCTCCTCCGTGCCGCACGATCTCGGAGGCCACGAAACCGATGCGATGGATGTTGGTATCGCGGTCGGCGCGGCTGAAGCCGAGACCCTTCGAGAGATGCGTGCGGACGACGTCGCCGTCGAGGAGCGTCACCTGCCGCCCGCGCTCGAGGAGGAGCGCGATCAAGGCCTCGGCGGTGACCGACTTGCCGGCGCCACTGAGCCCCGTGAACCAGACGCAGAAGCCCTGCTTGTGCCGCGGCGGCGACATGTCGGCCAGCACCGCGGCCGTCTCCGGACGCGTGAACCACGCGGGCAGTGGCCGGCCCTGCCGCGCGGCGTCAGGCTTAGGTGGCGACGAACCCGCGCTCGCCCACCATCTCCCTGAACGGCACGACCTGGACTCCCGTCTCCTCCGCATGCCGCGCCACCAGCTCTTGCGCCTCGTAGGGGCCGTAGAAGGGGCGGCCCGCCGAGTCCTTGCCGGGGCCGGCGTGGTCCCGGCCGACGATGAAGTGGCTGGCTCCGTAGTTGCGGCGTATGAGCGCGTGCCAGAGCGCTTCGCGGGGCCCCGCCATCCTCATGGCCAGGGGGAGCAGGCTGAGCAACGTCCGTCGCGCGTCGTAGTGGTGCTTCACCAGCGCCATGTACGTCCGCACCCGCGTGTAGTGGTCGACGTCGCCGGGTCGGGTGAGGCCCACGGCGGGATGGACGAGGAGCGCCCCTCCGACCTGCCGCGCCGCGCGCTTGGTCAGCTCCTCGTGGCTGCGATGGAGGGGATTCCGCGTCTGAAAAGCCACGACGGAGGAGCATCCCATCTCGCGGAGGCGCGCGCGCACCTGCGCCGGCGTCAGGCGCAGCTCCGCGAAGTCGTAGTACCGCGGCAGGGCGAGGACCTGCAGGGGCCCCGAGACGTAGACGCGTCCCCAGGAGGCCATCTCGGCCACCAGCGGATGACGGACGTCCGCTTTGCCCACGACGGCGCGCGCCTCCGCGTCCACGTCGTAGTCGAAGGCCTCCTCCACCCTCAGGATGGCCAGTATCTCGTTGCGGGCGTTGCGCAGCGCGATGCGGGAATCGAGGCGCACGTCCACGTCCGTGCCCACGGGGAGCGCGATCGGCATCGGCCACAGCGTTCCTCGGGCGAGCCGCATCTCGGCCAGCACTCGCTCGTAGTCGGCGCGGCCCATGAACCGATCGAGCGGCGAGAACGCGCCCACGGCGAGCAGCTCGAGGTCGTGGACGGAGCGGTCGGAGAGCTGGAGGGAGGGGAGCCGCATCGCCTCCGCCACCAGCGGGGCGCGCTCTTCGGGACGCGTGACGAGGTCCACCAGCGACGACCCGTACGGTGTGATCAATGTGGGCCCAGACGCCATCCGCCTCCTTCCCGCTGACCGAGTAAACGGAAAACTCTAGCGTCCGTACCGGCGAGAGGTCAAACGAGGCGCGGCCGGGGAGTTCGCAGCCTCAGCGCCGGGGCGGGCCGAGGATCGTGTCGAGGGCCGCCGAGAGGGTGGCCTCCTGCACGTCCGGAAGCGCCGCCGCCAGCGCATCGCGGTTCGGGAATCCGCCGGGGATCCCGACCGCAAGCACCCCCGCCGCCTGCGCCATCTGCACGTCCTCGGGACTGTCGCCGACGTACGCGGCCGCGGCGGCTCCCACGCCGAGCTTGTCCAGGGCGAGGAGCAGCGCTTCCGGATGAGGCTTGCGGTAGACGATGTCCTCTGCGCACACCACCACATCGAACAGCTCGGCCACCCCGAGGCTGGTCAGCTCGCGGGCGACGCGCACGCGGTCGCCGCTGGTCACGATCCCCGCCCTCAGGCGCGCGCGGCGCACGCGCCGGAGCGCGTCCCGCGCGCCTTCGATCAGGACGACCTCCTCCTCGCAGTAATGCTCGAGCCAGCGCGCATCCGCCTCCGCCCAGCGGTCCTCCGCCAGGCCCAACGCGGAGTAGGTGAGGTGCCAGTTCGGCGAGTACGTCCGCCGAAAGGCGTCACGGTCGAAAGCGATGCCGTACGAGCCGAACAGCTTCTCGTAGCACCGGAAGCTCGCCTCCGCCGTGTTGACCAGGGTTCCGTCCCAGTCGAAGAGGACGGCTTGCAGGCGGTGGGCACGCATCAGCGACGCACGGCCATCCAGATGCCGCGTGAACGTCCAATCGCGCTCGAGGGCCAGGCCTACCGTGACCACGGCCACCCGCGCCACCGGAGTCAGCATGAGCAGGACGATGCCCCAGCGGAGCGGCCCGGGCATGCCCAGGATCAGACCCACCAGCAGCAGCCCGGTGCTGAGCGCGAGCCCCAGCATCAGCGCCTTCTCGATGACGTCCTCGAGATACTCGACCCGGCCCGTCACAGTGCTTCCAGGGCCATGCGTCCGCCCACCACCAGCAGCACCGCGGCCATGAAGATCTTCAGCGCCCGCGTCTCCACGCGCTGGGCCAGCCGCGCGCCGGCGATGCTGCCCGGCAACGCACCCAGCGCCACCGCGGCCGCGATGGGGAGCACGACGTCGCCGCGCGCGAAGTAGACGAAGACGGACGCCGCCGCCGTCACGCCGATCATGAAGGCGCTGGTGGCCGCGGCCACACGGATGGGCACGCCGCAGAACATGTTCAGCACGGGCACCTTGATGATCCCTCCTCCCAGCCCGAGGAGGCCGGACACCGCGCCCGCGCCGAGCGAGGCGCCGAGGGCGAGGGGAAGGTGGCGCACGCGGTAGACGTAGGCCGTGTCCCCTTCCTGGAGCCGTCCGCCCAGCGGCCCGGGATCGACGGACGTATCCGCGATCACGTTGCGGCGCGCCGCCGAGGCCCCCGACGCTGGTCGCCACTTCGAGGGCCATGGCCAGCCGCATATTGACGAGGCCGCGGTCGAGGTTGACGGTGGAGCTGGCCGTCGCCGTCGCGATCACGGAGATGAGGCTGGCCGCGACGGCGGCGCGGATGGGCACGCCGAAGGCGAGGGTCAACAGCGGGACCAGGAACCCGCCTCCGCCGATCCCCAGCATCGCGCCCACGAGACCGGCGGCCGCGCCCGTCAGCAGGTAGACGAGCACAGGGTGTGCGGGCATTCGTCCAGATCGTACCTTCCGCGCGGGCCGCGCGCACCGTGGCGCGTAGAATCCGGCGGTGCTGGACGCGCTGCCGCTCGACGCGCGGGTCCTCGCGGCGGCGGCGGCGCTGATGGCCCTCCCCGGCGTCCTCGTCGTGCGCTCCCCGTGGCGCGCGCTGCCGCTCCTCTCGCTCGCGTTCTGGGTGGCGTCGTGGACATGGCCCCTTGGCGGATCGCGCACGCAGGTCCTTCACGTCTTGCTCATGGTGTTCGGCGCGCTGGCCCTGTTCCGCATCGTGCGGCCCGGGCCTTTGCCCCGGCTCGGCCGGGCCCAGATGCTCGTCGTAGTCGGCGCGATCCTCCTCGCCGTGCCCCAGGCGCGGCGGGTCGTTCCTCCGGGGACACGGCCGCCCGTCGATGCGCTCGCGGCCGAGCTCCTGGCCTGGCACGACGGATGGCCGGCCTCGTTCGAACCGCTGAGTCCGCGGCAGCCCTTCCAGGCGAGCGGCCTGGCCGCGATCGCGGCGGACGTCATCCTCCTCACCGGCGCGCCCGCCCACCGCGCCGTGTTCGCGGTGAAAGTGGCTGCCGACGCCCTTCTGCTGCTTGCCCTCTGGAGCCTGGCCGGCACGCGCGCCCCGGCCGGACGCGCAGCGGTCGTCGCGGCGGCGGCGCTGCTGCCTGCGGCCGCCGTGGCCGAGGCCTCCGGGGTGCTCGCCTCCGCCTTCGCGGTGGAGGCGGTGGCTCTGTTTCACGATCGCCGCGGACACCCGTCCGCGTTCACGGCAGGCGCCTGCGTTGCCGCGGCGATGACGACGGACGTCACGACGGCACCCTGCGCCCTCCTCCTGGCCTCGCTGTTTGCGCGGATCGCTCCGGACCCCGTAGTGGACGCCGCCCCGGCCTCGCCCGTGCCCGGGCGCTTGCGCACGGCGGCGTGGACGGCGGCGATGCTGGCGCTCCCACTCGTGTGGCGCGTCCCTCCGGTCGAGGCGCCGGACGCGGCCTCGCTCGCGGCCGTCGGTCTCACGGGCCTGCTCGGCCTGGCCGCGCGGCGCCGATCCGTTGCCGAGTGGCGCGTGGTGGCGTCCGGCCTCCTCGTCATGGCCGCGGGAGGTGCCTTCCTCGGGCGGGCGGCGGACGACGTCGTCACCCGCGACGAAGAGGCGGCGATGACCTGGGTCCGCGATCATGCGCGCCCGCTCGATCTGGTCTGCGCGCCCGACGTGCCCGCGGCGAGCTGGATCCCCGCGATCGCGGGCCGGCGGGCGACGGTGCCGATGGGGCGGGGATGGCCCGTGCCCGCGGGGGAGTGCGCGGTCCGGATCTCGCTCTCGGGGCTGGCCCCACCGGGCGCAGCTCCAGTCGATGCGCCCGCGTTCCGCGCGGGCCAGGCCGTGGTGTGGACGGCTTCTCAGGGGCGCTGACATCGTTTGACAGAACCTCGGTGCCCTCTCGCCGTAGAGTGCATTGAGCATCGGAGGGGACGTGCCACTGCGACGAGGTGACGGCGCGCCGAGGCCGAATCCATGCCCCCGGAGACGCCTCTCCAGCGCGGCCGATCAGGTCGGTGGCGCGTCCCCTTCCGGTGCCTTGTCCGTCCGGGTTCTCCGGCTGTCCTCTGCTATCATCCCCACGTCCCCG
>QHVP01000622.1 GCA_003222295.1 Acidobacteriota bacterium
TCGTAGAGAATCCCCTCCGCCACGCCCTGGGTGGCCTGCTCGCCTTCGCCTTCCTTGACCTCGTGCCCGCGCGCGCGCAGCAGCGCGACGGTGTCGGGGGAGAGGCCGTAGCGCTCGGCCAGGATGCGGTCGGGCAGCCACTGATGATGGAAGCGCGGCGCATCGATGGCTTCCTGCACGTTCATGCCGAAGTCCACGACGGCGACGATCACCTCGAGCACGGTGTTGATGATGGTGCGGCCGCCCGGACTGCCGATGGCGAGGAAGACCTTTCCGTCCCGGCTCAGGATCGTCGGCGTCATGCTCGAGAGCATGCGCTTGCCGGGGAGGGCGAGGTTGGGCTCGGTGCCGATGAGCCCTTCGGCGGTGGTGAGGCCGGGCCCCGCATTGAAATCGCCCATCTCGTTGTTGAGGAGGAAGCCCCCGCCGGGGACGACGATCTTCACGCCGTAGCCGTCCTCGAGCGTGTAGGTCAGCGACACCGCGTTGCGCTCGGCGTCGATCACGGAGAGGTGCGTGGTCTCGTGGCTCTCCGCCGACCACTCGAAGCTGGAAGGTGACGAGGTCGAGGCCTTCCTCTCGTCGATGGTGCTCCGCAGCGTGCGCGCGTAATCCTTCGAGACGAGGCGGGCGATGGGCATCTCCGGATTGGCCTCCGGATCGCCGAGATAGCGCGCGCGATCGGCGAAGGCACGCCGCATGGCCTCCGCCATCAGGTGCACGGTGTCCGCGGCGCCGAAGCCCTTGGCCTTGAGGTCGTAGCCTTCGAGGAGGTTCAGCATCTCCAGCAGCGCGGTCCCGCCCGAGCTGATGGGGGGCATGACCAGCAGGTCGTAGCCGCGATAGCGGCCGAGCAGGGGCACGCGCTTCACCGGCCGATAGGCCTTGAGGTCCGCGCGGGTGATGAGACCGCCATGGGCCTTCATCTCCGCTTCGATCAATTCGGCCGTCTTGCCTTCGTAGAAGCCGGCTGGACCGCGGTCGGCGATGCGCTCGAGGGCGTCCGCGAGGTCCGTCTGCTGCAGGAGGTCCCCCGCCTCGTAGGGAACTCCCTTGCGCGTGAATTGGGCGATGGACGCGGGATACGGCTTCATCTCGGGCAGCACCTGCCGCAAGGAACGGGCGAGTGCAGGCGTCACCACGATGCCCTCGCGGGCCATCGCGATCGCGGGAGCGACCAGGCGCCGCCAGGGGAGCTTGCCGTGGGCGCGCCACGCCATGTGCAGACCGGCCACCGTCCCCGGCACGCCGACGGACAGGTGGCTCTCGTGGTGCTTCTTCTTGTCGTACTTGCCCGCGGTGAGGAACATGGTGGGCGAGCTGCCCGCGGGCGCGGTCTCGCGGAAGTCGTAGGCCACGGGATCGCCGCTGGCCGGCCGATAAAGGAGAAAGCCGCCGCCCCCGATGTTGCCGGCGGCGGGATGGGTGACCGCGAGCGTGAAGGCCGTCGCGATCGCAGCGTCGACGGCATTCCCGCCCGCCCACAGCACTTCGATCCCCACCTGCGAGGCCATGAAGTTCTGCGAGACGACCATGCCCTGCCTGGCGCGGACGGGCTGGGCGCCGGTGGCGAGCACCGCCGCGGGAGCGGAAACGGCCAGCAGGACGAGCACGAGAGCGCGGCGCTTGAGCATGCCGAGTAGCCTCCCAAGGCGGAGGCTATCACTGCGCCGGGGCGTCCAGCCACGGTGGTAGGCTGAGGGCCATGCTCGTCCTCGCGACGCTTCTCGCGCTCTCCGCCGCCGTGTCCGCTCCGCCTCCGACCCCGCCGCCCCCGGCGCCGCTGCGCACGCTGCGCGTCGACTACGTGCACAGCGGAAAGGCGGGCGACGAGCGATTCGCCCTCGATGGCGTGGCTCTCGAAGGCCCCTGGCCCGGCCGCCCGGACCGGCTCCTCGACGACAGCGGGCTCGGCAAGTACCGGTTCGAGGTCAAAGGCGAGGGCGGGCGCGTCCTCTTCTCCCGCGCCTTCGCCAGCATCTACGGAGAGTGGGAAGGGACGGCGGAAGCGAAGACGGTCCCGCGCGCGTTCCACGAGTCCGTGCGTTTCCCCGCGCCCGCGGCCCCGGTGCGGGTCGTGATCTCCGGGCGGGGAGAGGGCGGCCTCTTCAAGGAGCTGTGGGCGGCGCCCGTCGATCCGGCGTCTCCGTTCGTCGATCGCGCGCCTTCGCCGGCGGCCGGCCGCGTGTGGGCGGTGGTCGAGAACGGCCCGCCCGCGGACAAGGTGGACCTGCTCCTCCTGGGCGACGGCTACACGCCGGCCGACCAGGACAAGTGGCACCGCGACGCGCAGCGCATGGCCGCGCTGCTCTTCGCGGTCTCGCCCTTCAGGGAGCACCGCGCGGACTTCAACGTGTGGGCCATCGACACGCCCTCGGAGTGGACCGGCGTTTCGCGGCCGTCGGACGGCGTGTACCGTCACACGCCGATCGGGGCCACCTACGACGCGTTTGGCTCCGAGCGATACGTGCTCACTTTCGACAACAAGAGGATGCGGGAGATCGCCGCCGCCGCGCCCTACGAGTTCGTCGAGATCGTGGTGAACGACCGGAAGTACGGCGGGGGAGGGATCCACAACCTCTACGCGACGGTGGCCGCGGACAGCGCGTGGGCGCCGTACCTGTTCGTCCACGAGTTCGGACATCACTTCGCGGGCCTGGCCGACGAGTACTACACCTCGCCGACGAGCTACGAGCCCAGCGTCGGACGGCCGGAGCCGTGGGAGCCCAACGCGACCGCCGACGCGACGGCGGGCAAGTGGCGCGACCTCATCACCCAAGGTCTCGCCCTGCCGACGCCGTGGGCGAAGGCCGAGTTCGAGGCGGCGGAGCGGGACTTCCAGGGGCGCCGCCGCGCCATTCGGGCGGAAAAGCGGCCGGAGGAGGAGATGGACGCCCTGTTCCGCGAGGAGCGGGACTGGACCACGCGCCGGCTGGCTCCTTTCGCCGGAAAGGTCGGGGCCTTCGAGGGCGCGATGTACGAGGCGACCGGGTACTACCGCCCGCAGGCGGACTGCATCATGTTCACGCGCGACGAGGTGGGCTTCTGCGCCGTATGCCGGCGGGCCATCGAGCGCGTCATCGCCATGTACGCGCGGCCCTCGGCCGCGGGTCGCTGATCCGGGCGGCGGCGGCTGACCGCGGCCCCGGCCGCGGCTATCATGGGGTGTCGGACATCCGCGGGCCCCATCCGAAAAGAGGAATTCGCGTGCCCGAGAGGTCGTTGCAGGCCTACTATCCCGAGCTGGCCCGGATCGGTGCGGAAACGCGGATGGAGGCGGGGGGGATCCTCTGGCATGAAGGCGATCGTGGCGATACGGTCGCCCTTCTTCTCGAAGGCACCCTCGAAGTCGTCCACGAGCCCCCCGACGGCGAGGAGGTCGTGCTGCGCACCCTGGAGCAGGGCGCCGTCGTCGGAGAGCTGGCGGGCACGGATGGCCGCGCCCGCTCGGCCACCGTGCGCGCGACGACCCCGTGCCGGCTGCTGACCATCCCCGCGCCCGACTTCCGTCTCCTGTTGCGGCGCCGCCCCGACATCCTGGAGGAGCTCTACTGGCTCCAGGTCGAGCGCGTGCGCAGCCTGACCCGCCAGGTGAGCAAGACCCATCAGCGCGCGATCACCGATCCGCTGACCCGCCTCTACAACTTCGGGTTCTTCCGCGAGCGGCTCGCGATCGAGGTGGATCGCGCGGCCCAGACCGGCGACCTCGTCTCCCTCGTCATCTTCGACATCGATCACTTCAAGAAGTACAACGACACCAACGGGCACGAAGAGGGCAACGTCGCGCTGACCTCGGTGTCCGAGATCATCAAGTCGACGGGACGGCGCGGGGACATCATCGCCCGTTACGGAGGCGAGGAGTTCGTGGCCCTGCTGTACGGCGCCACACGCCAGGAAGCGGAGGCGCTGGGCGAGACGGTGCGCCAGACGGTGGAGGGGACTTCCTTTGCCGGCGGACCCAGCCAGCCGGGGGGACGGGTGACCATCAGCGCGGGCGTGGCCACCTTCCCCTGGGACGCGCAATCGGACGAGGCGCTGGTCAAGGCCGCGGACGACAACCTCTACAAGGCCGAGGAAGGCGGGCGCAACCGCGTGGTGGCCTCCGCGGCCGAAGAGGCCGCCGCCGGCGCGACGTCCCACTTCTCGTGATGCGGAGGGGCGTGGCGGTCCTCGTGGCCGCGTCGGGACTAGTCGCCGGCGCGGCAGTGGCCGAGATCCCGAGCGCCGCCGTCGTCCTCGAGGTGCTCGTCCCGACCCTCCCCGGCCAGGTC
>QHVP01000623.1 GCA_003222295.1 Acidobacteriota bacterium
CGCCCTGCATGCACGCGGCCAGCACCTGCGCGCGCCGGATCCCCGCCCGTTCCAGCACGTCGGGGTCGGTGGCGTTGCCCTCGAACACCACCTCCGTGGGCAGCTCGCGGTGGATGTGGGCGAGGATCTGCGGCCGGTGCTCGACGACCACGACCTCGTGGTGCTGGGAGACGAGGAAGGAGGCGAGCTGGGCGCCCGTGCGCCCGCCGCCGGCGATCAGCACGAACATGGAGCGTGTGTCCGCCATCAGCGGGGTCCTCCGGCCGGCGCCGCCCGCTCGCGCAGCGCCTCGATGCCGGCCAGGGTCGCGCTGACGAGCAGGATGTCACCCGGCGCCAGCACCACGTCCGGGGCGGGAAGCAGGGAGCGCCCGGCCCGCGTGAAGGCGACGGCGAGCGCTTCCGTCGACGCGAGCAGCTCCCCGACCAGGCGGCCCCGCCAGGCTTCGGGGACGACCATCTCGTAGATCTCGACCTCGCCGTTCCCGGCGGAGAACACGGTGCGCCCGGGGGGCTGGTAGAGCAGCTCCTCGATGCGCTGCGCGCCCCAGGCCGTCGAGCTGACGACCTGGAGGCCGAAGGCCTCGTGCATGGGAAGCCAGCGCGGATCGTAGTTCCGCACCACGACGTTGCTCACCTTGTACACCTCGCGGGCCATGTGCCCCACCACCGCGTTCACGGAGTCGGAGTTGGTGACGGCGGTGAGGCCGTCCGCCTCAGCGATGCCGGCGCGGGTCAGCACGTCGTTCGAAAGCACCTCGCCTTCGATGGTCCGGCCGCGGTACTCGGGGTCGAGGTTCGCGAACGAGCTTCCCACCTGGTCGATCACCGCCACCTGGTGTCCGCGCTGGTAGAGCCGGAAGGCCAGCTCCGCGCCCACGCGGCCGCATCCCTCCACGATGATGAACACTAGCCGTTTCCTCCCGTCGCGGGCGCGTCCAACTCGCCCATGTCCGGCGCCATGTGGTAGGGGACGCTGGTGATCACGATGCCGGGCCGGTTGATGAGGGCCAGCCGGAGGATGACCGCCGTCTGCGCGTGCAGGAGCTGGTGCCACCATTTCCGCGGCACGAACTGCGGCACCACGATGGTGAGCGTCTCGTTGGGCTGCCGGCGGTCGGCCACGTCCTTCACGTAGTCGAGGAGCGGCTCCAGGAGCAGCCGGTAGGGCGACTCCAGGATCACCAGGCGCACCCCGTTCCCCCACAGGCCCCACTTCGCCTCCACCTTGTGCGCCTTCTCCGCATCCATCGACACGTGCACGGCCGTGATGTCGTGCGACAGGGCCAGCGCGTAGCGCAGCGCCACCACCGTGCCGCGGTGCACGCCGCTGATGGGCAGGATCACGCGGTGGCGCAGCACGCGCGGGGGAGCGCCGAAGTCCTCCAGGGAGAGGACCTGGGCCGCCTCGAGGTAGTGCCCGTGGATGGCGAAGAACATCACGACCAGGGTGGGGATGATGATGACGATGATCCAGGCCCCCTCGTGGAACTTCGTCACCGCGAAGGCGACGGCGACCGCCGCCGTCAGCACCGCGCCCACGCCGTTGGTCACCATCTTGAGCCGCCAGAGCGGGTCGTGCGCGAGAGCCGTCTCCTTCTGGTGGATCACCGTGCCCGGGGGCAGGCGGCCCACCTTCCACCAGCGGCGAGTCATGCCCGCCTGCGAGAGGGTGAAGGAAAGGAACACGCCGATGGCGTAGAGGGGAATGAGGCCGGTGACGCTCGCTTCGAAAACGACGATCAGGACGATCGCGATCACGGCCAGGGCGATGATCCCGCGCGAGAAGACGAGGCGGCTGCCGCGATAGGTGAGCTGCCGCGGCAGGAAGCCGTCCTCCGCCTGCAACGCGGAGAGGCGCGGGAACCCCGCGTAGGCCGTGTTGGCGGCCATGATGAGGATCAAGGTGGTGGCACCGATCGTCGCCAGGTAGAGCAGGCCCCGTCCGTCGAAGGCGGTACGCGCGATCTGCGAGATGACGGTCTCCTTCTCGGAGGGCAGGGCGCCGATGGGCCAGGCCAGGAAGCTGATGCCGAGGAACAAGGTGGCCAGGATCAAGGCCATCCAGAGCAAGGTCACGCCCGCGTTGCGGCTGCGCGGCGCCCGGAAGGCGGTCACCCCGTTCGAGATGGCCTCCACCCCGGTGAGGGCGGTGGTGCCGTTCGCGAACGCGTGCAGGAGGAGGAAGAGGGTCAGGCCCTGCAGCGCGCCGATGTGCTCCATGCGCGGAGGATCGATGACGCGGCCCAACGTCCCCGTGAGGTAGCGGAAGAGGGCCACGCCGACGGTCAGGTACATGATGCCGATGAAGAAGTACGAGGGCACGGCGACGAACTTACCCGACTCCTTGACCCCCCGCAGGTTCAGGATCGTGATCAGGACGACCAGGGTCACCGCGATGCCGACGCGCAGGCCGAAGAGGCGCGGGAAGGCGGAGACGAGCTGGGCCACGCCGGAGGAGACGGACACGGCCACGGTCAGGATGTAGTCGGTGAGGAGGGCGGCCCCCGCGATCTGCGCGGGCAGCTCGCCCAGGTTGTCGCGGGCCACGATGTAGGCGCCGCCGCCGCTGGGGTAGGCGTGGATGGTCTGCTCGTAGGAGAGAGTGACGATCGCGAGCAGGACCACGATGGCGATGGAGACCGGGAACGCGTAGTGCAATGCGCCGAGCCCGGCCGCGGCCAGGACGACCAGGATCTCCTGCGTGGCATAGGAGGTGGAGCTGAGGGCGTCGGAAGCGAAGACGGCCAGGCCGATGGCCTTGCCGACGGCTTGGTCCTCGGCATCGGCGGAGTGAAGCGGGCGGCCGACGAGCCACATCCGCCACCACTGGCGCCGCGGCGGCGGAGGCGGCCTCCGCAGCCGTTGCGGCCGGCCCGGCAACGCCTGGGCGTCCGAAGTCAAGGTAGGGGCGGCACGCACTCCCATTCCAATCTGCCGACGGGGTTAGCTGACGGGCTCGGGGTTGGAAGGTTCCCCTACCAGGCCGCATCGCCTGGATTCGCCCCGTCGCGCTCCGTAGCGCGTCCTTCGGGTCCCCCGCGCCGCCCTGCGGCGGCGGCTTAGGCAGGAACAGCCTAGGGCTCGTGCTCGACGGTGTCAACATCCGTTACGATGCCGGGCATGCTCGTGGCCGTGATGGCCGTGCTTCTCTCCGCCGCTCCCCCCGCCGCCTCCCTCGACGCGGCGGCCGCCGCCCGTTTCGCCACCCTGGCCCTCGATTGCGCCTTTCGCGAGTATCCAAGCAAGATCGCGCACGTCCTGAGCGGCGAGGACGACGTACGGCCACCCCACGTCCTCACTCCCGCGTTCTATGGTTGCTACGACTGGCACTCCGCCGTGCACGGCCACTGGCTGCTGGCGCGCCTCCTCCGCACCTTCCCCGGCGCGCCCTTCGCTGCGCCCGCGCGCGCGGCGCTCGCGCGCAGCCTCACCGCCGCCAACGTCGCGGGCGAGGTGGCGTACGTCCGCGGTCCGGGCCGCACGTCGTTCGAGCGCCCCTACGGCCTGGCCTGGCTGCTCCAGCTCGCGGCGGAGCTGCGCGAGTGGGACGACGTGGACGCGCGCCGCTGGGCGGCCGCGCTCGCGCCGCTGGAAGCGGAAGCCGCCCTGCGCTTCGAGCAATGGCTGCCCAAGCTCACGCGTCCCATCCGCATCGGCGAGCACGACCAGACGGCGTTCGCCTTCGGCCTCGTGCTCGACTGGGCCGCGGTGTCCAATGGGACGACCACGCGCGACATCGTGGCCGGACGCGCGCGCGACTTCTACCTGGCGGACCGCGACTGCCCGATGCGCTACGAGCCCTCCGGTCAGGACTTCCTCTCGCCCTGCCTGGCCGAAGCCGACCTCGTGCGTCGGATCCTGCCGCCCGCGCGCTACGCCGCCTGGCTCTCCATGTTCCTTCCGACCCTGACCGCGCGGACGGGCGCCGCCTGGCTCACCCCGGCGGTGGTGACGGACCCGAGCGATCCCAAGCTCGCCCACCTCGACGGTCTCAACCTGAGCCGGGCCTGGATGCTGGAAGGCATCGCGTCGGGCCTGCCCGCCGCCGATCCGCGGCGGCCCGCGCTGCGCGCGCTGGCGGGTGCGCATCGGGAGGCGGGCCTGCGCTCCGTCACCGGCGCGCACTACGAGGGCGGCCACTGGCTGGGCACCTTCGCGGTGTACCTCACGACCCAGCGCGGGCAGCGTCCGCTTGATCGCGCTTCTTCCCGGCCGTAGCCTTCGGGTGGATCCTTCGCGCGCATGAGCCCCAACAACCTCGAGCCCCTCGACAACATCCTCCAGGCCATCGGCTGGACGCCGCTGGTCCGGCTCAACCGCATCGCGCGCGGGATCCGCACGCCCGTCTACGTGAAGGCCGAGAACCTCAACCCCGGCGGCTCGGTGAAGGACCGCATCGGGGTGGAGATCATCGAGGACGCCGAGCGCAAGGGCGCGCTCAAGGCCGGCGGCACCGTCGTCGAGGCCACCAGCGGCAACACGGGCGTGGGTCTCGCCCTGGCCTGCGCGATCAAGGGCTATCGCTGCGTGTTCACCATCCCGGACAAGATGTCGACGGAGAAGGTGAGGCTCCTGCGCGCCCTGGGGGCGGAGGTGATCGTGGTGCCGACGGCGGTCGCCCCCGACCATCCCGAGTACTACATCAACAAGGCGCGCGCGATCGTGGCCAGCACGCCCGGGGCCGTCATGGCCGACCAGCACTACAACCCGGCCAATCCGGAAGCCCACTATCGGACGACGGGACCGGAGATCTGGGAGCAGACCAAGGGCCGGGTCACCCACTTCGTGTGCTCGCCCGGCACCGGCGGCACCATCTCCGGGGCCGGGCGCTACCTGAAGGAGAAAAGCGCCGAGGTGCGCGTGATCGCCGGGGATCCGGTCGGATCGATCTACACGGAGTACGCGCGGACGCACCAGAAGGGCGAGGGCTTCCCCTACAAGGTGGAAGGAATCGGAGGCGACAAGATACCGACGTCCCTCCACTTCGACGTGATCGACGAATGGGCGTTCGTGAGCGACGCCGAGGCCTTCCAGATCGCACGCCGCCTGACGCGCGAGGAGGGGCTCTTCACGGGCGGATCGACGGGCGTGAACGTCAAGGTCGCGCTCGACGTCGCGCGCAAGGTGGACGATCCGGAGGCGATGGTCGTCACCATCCTCTGCGACACGGGCGAGCGCTACCTCTCGAAGCTCTACGACGACAACTGGATGAGGGAGAACCAGCTCCTGGAGAGTGAGCGCGTGACCGCGTCCACGCTGCTCTCGGGCCGGAGAGGCGACCTGCCGCCGCTGGTCTCCCTCGCGCCCGGCGCCAGCGTGCGTCAGGCCCTCAACCTCATGGGGACCTACAACGTCTCGCAGATCCCGGTGGTGGAGGCGAAGGAATGCGTGGGGTCGCTGAGCGAGGGCCCGCTCATGGCGCGCGCCCTCGCCGACGCCAAGATCCTCGACCAGCCGGTGTCGGACGTCATGCAGCCGCCCTTCCCCGTCATCGAAAAGGGCGCTCCCCTCGATCGTGTCACCGCGCTCCTCTCCCGCGAGACACCGGCCGCTCTCGTGCGCGAGGACGGCACCTTCGTGGGGATCGTGACCCGCCACGACGTGCTGCGGCACGTGGCCGGAATAAAGTAGGCCGCGCCATCGCCCGCGTCCGCGACTGGGTCTTCACCGTCCCGTTCCTGGCCGCCTTCGGCCTGATCCTTCTCGTCTTCGATCTCCTGCAGCGCCTGGCGCGCGCCCGGGGCCGCCGCGCGCACGAGGTCGTGGTCAACGGGCTCCAGAAGTCGCTGGTCGCCAGCCTGCGCCTCTGCGGGACGCGCCTTTGCGTCGAGCGTGCGGGCGGGCTGGCGGCGGGCCGGCCCGCGATCTTCGTGTCGAACCACCAGAGCATGTTCGACATCCCGATCCTGGGGGCGCTCCTCTCGCCGCACTACCTGAAGTTCGTGTCCAAGCGGGAGCTGGCGCGCCGCTGGATCCCCAGCATCTCGTACAACCTCCGCCGCGGCGGAAACGCGCTCATCGACCGTGGCGATCGCGCGGAAGCGGTGGCGGCGATCGGGCGCCTCGGCCAGGAGGAGGTTGCGGGCCGCGGCGTGTCGGCGGTGATCTTCGCGGAGGGCACGCGCGCGCGCGGCGGCGTGCTCGGGCCGTTCCGGCCCCAGGGGACCTTCGCCCTCATGGCGGCGGCGCCGGACGCGCCGGTGGTCCCCGTCGTGATCGACGGCTCCTGGCGTCTGCTGCGGCGCGGCCTGTGCCCGGTGCCCTTCGGCACGCGCGTGAGGGTGTTCATCGGAGCGCCGATCGAGCGCTCCCCCCATGAGGACGCCGGTGCCGTGGTCAGGGCGGCCCAGGCCCAGATCCAGGACGTGCTCGCGCGCTGGCGCGGCGGCGCCGCGGATCAGCGCGGCCCGTAGGCTCTCAGCTCCGCCATCGTCCACGGCATCGCGAAAGGGTCCGTCTCCGCGATGCGCAGGCGGAAGCCGCGCAGCCGGCGCGGCGGGATGTCGAGGTCCAGCGAGGCCTCGCGCGGGCGGTGCAGGAGCAGCGCGAAGAGCCGGTCGTAGGCCGCGGCCTCGTCGAAGGGGATCTCCGCCCAGGTCCCCTGCTCGTCCTCCACGACGAGCCTCAGCCGCATCGGGAACTCGTAGGGATCGGCCACGCCGATCGAGATCCGCCCGATCGTCACGGGCCGCGGAAAGCGCACGCGGAAGAACTCGCCTTTCCCCTGGCGCGCGGGCGTGGCCCAGGACGTCGAGACGTCGCCGTCGACGGCGCGACCCGCTCCCGGCGACGAGCCTTGCACGTCCCAACCCGTGCGATCCCGCTCGACGAGGTCGGCGCCGGCGGGAGGCGGGATCGGAAAGTCGGGCGCGGGCGCGGCGGCGAGGCGCACCACCCGATGGCCGTCGGGGAACACGCGTTCGATGCGCCAGGGGCCTTCCTCGCCGACAAGGCGCGCGCCTTCGGGCCGCAGCACGAGCGTGTCCACGCCGAAGCGCTCGAGGAAGGCCACGGACTCCGGATCGGGGAAATGGAAGAGGCGCCATTTCTCGAAGTTGTAGGACGGCGGGAAATACGAGGTGAATCCCTCGACGATGCGCTTCCAGTGCGCGGTCGAGTAGTACATGGGCAGCGCATCGAACCGTTCGAGGCGGTTGCGCGCGGCGGGCAGCTCGGCGACGACGCGGACGTCGTCGCGCGTGGCCAGCCAGCGGTAGACCTCGGGGATCGCCCGGCCGCCGACGAGCGCGTCGAGGGATTGCGGTATCGAGAGGTGCTCCAGGAGCACGAGGGTGCCCAGGGCGACGAGGCCGGCCGCGCCCAGACGAGGGCGCAATCGCGCCAGCCCGATCGCCACGAGCGGCGCCAGGCCGAGGATGAGCAGGATCGAGAACCGCTCGGGATAACGGACGTTGCGAAAGCCGGGCGCCCAACGGTGCAAGGCGGCGTAGGGACCCGGACCGACGTCCCAGTCCCCGAGGACGACGCGCGGCCCGAGGCTCAGCAGGAAGCCGACGAGGGCGAGGGCAATGAGCAGGGGCCGCAGCCCGTCGGTGCCGTCGTCGCCGGCAGGCGCCCTTCGTCCGGGCCACAGGGCGAGGACGGCCAGGCCCATGGCGGTGAAGCCGAGAAAGTGGGCGGCGTTCTGGTTGGGACCGGCGGTCCCGAGCACCCGCGCGTACAGCAGGTTCTGCGGGAGCACGTCGAAATAGCGGTCGATGGCGACGGCGTCGGGCGCCGGACGCGCGAAGCCGAGCCTCCGCGCCGACCGCACGTAGGGCCAGGCGACGACGGCCAGAACCACACCCGGGAGGACCAGGCTCGCGGCCAGCCGCAGGAGGGCGGCGCGTGGCGGCCGGTGGCGCCAGACGAGGAAGGCGGACGCCCCCACCAGGACGAGTGGCGCGTAGAGGGCCCAGTACATGCAGCTCAGGCTCTGCAGGCCGTAGAACGCGGCCACCGCGGCCGCGCGCGGCCACGACGGCCGCCGGAAGAAGCGGACGAGGGCCCAGAGGAGGAACGGGAAGAACTCGTTGGAGAGGATCTGCAGGCGGACGATCTCGTTGACGTTCCACGTGTGGAAGGCGTAGAGGGCGCCGGCTACGAAGGACGCGGCCGTGTCGGCCGTGAGCTCGCGGGCGAGGAGGAACATGCCGAGGCCGGCCAGGACCAGGGTCAGCAACGTGACGGCGTTGTAAGCCAGGACCCAGTTGTCGGTCACGACGCGCAGCGGCGCGGCCATGAGGGCCGAGACCAGCATGTGCTCCGAGAAGGCGAGGGTGTCGGAGTAGGGATAGAACGCGTTGCCGTCGAAGAGGTGCGTGGGGTCGTGGGCCAGCCCGCGCAGCACCACCGCCATCGCCCAGGTGTTGAGCGGTGGCGTGGCCTCGCGAATCACGTGGCCGACGACGCGGGACGCCGGATGGCGCACCAGCGGCCAGGTGAAGAGGGCGGCCAGCAGCGCGTAGCCGAGGACGGCCGCAGCCAGACGGCGGGCGCCGGGGGCCGCGCCCCCGGCCCTCATCGGCGCCGCATGCCCAGGATGCTGACGAAGAACCCGGACAGGACGGTCTGGAACCCGAGGAAGGCCAGGGTGACGCCCGGGATCACCCAGCGCATGGTGTGGCTGTAGTCGAGGTTGCCGAAGTGCACGGCGCGCCACTGCCCCACCGCGCCCAGGAGGAGGGCCGCGCCCGCCGCCATGGCCAGGGAGCCGGCCAGGAGGGCCGGCTCCAGCTTGAACACGCGCAGCAGCCGCTGCATGCGCGCATCCGCCGGCATCAACCCTTCGCTGATGGCGAAGGCCTTCGTGAACACGGCGAACAGGATCGACTGGTATCCGCTGAGGACGGCCAGGCTCGCGAAGAGCAGGGTGTGCGCGTCGAAGTTGACGCCCCAGGGGCGGAGCCGCGGCATCACGACCCCGTAGCCGGCGAGGCCGAGGCCGATGAGGGTCAGACCCGGCACCAGGAACAGCCAACGCGGCGAATACACCAGGAAGAAGCGCAGGGTGCGCCAGCCGTCGCGAAACGTCCGCAGATGCGGCGCGTGCGAGCGCCGGCCATCGCGGTGCAGGGCGATCGGCACCTCCGTGATGCGGTGGCCGTAGAGGCTGGCCTTGATGATCATCTCCGCCGCGAACTCCATGCCCGTGCACCGGAGGTCGAGGCGCTGGAAGAGGTCCCGGGCGAAGCCGCGCATGCCGCAGAAGACGTCGTGGATGGGAGCGCGGAACCAGCGGCGGGCCAGCGCCGAGAAGAGGGGATTGCCCAGCCAGCGGTGCAGGCGGGGCATGGCCCCCGGCATCACCCGCCCGCCTCCCGCGGCCAGGCGGCAGCCCTGGACGAGGTCGAATCCTTCCCGCAGCCGCTCCACGAAGCGCGGCAGCTCGAGCAGGTCGTAGCTGTCGTCGGCGTCGGCCATGACGACATAGCGCCCGCGCGCGGCGGCGATGCCCGCCTGGAGGGCGCTGCCGTAACCGCGCTCGGCCACGTGCACGACGCGCGCCCCGTGCTCCGCCGCGATCCGGGGCGAGCCGTCGGAGCTGCCGTTGTCCGCCACCACGATCTCGCCGGAGATCCCGGCCTCGTCGAGGGCCCGTCGCGCCTTCCCCACGCACACGGCCAGGGTGTCCGCCTCGTTGAGGCAGGGGATCACGACCGAGACTTCGGGCGGCTCGGACCCCGCGGCGCCGGCGGCGCGGTCCGGCGCTCGATCAGGCGCGGCGGTGCTGGCCATGGGAAGCGGCGATGATCCCACACCTGCCGCCGGGTTACGATCGGCCCTCATGGCCGTGGCCGCCCCTGCGCGCTTCTCACGCGCGCGCTCGTTCGCCTATTCCGTCGTCCTCGTCGGCCTCTTCTTCGCCCTGCTCGAAGGCGGGCTCCGGCTGGCCCGCGTGCGGGCGCCCGCGCGGCCGCGGCTGATCGTGCGCGCCATCGACGTCGACGTCGACCTGCCGTTCATGAAGCTCGACCCCGACCTCTTCTGGTCTCCGCG
>QHVP01000624.1 GCA_003222295.1 Acidobacteriota bacterium
CAGGAATGCTCCGAAGGCCACCATGAGCAGCGCCCACGAAGCGCCGAAGGTGAGGATGCTCGTCAACTGGAACAGTCCTCCGAGCATCAGGAACGCAACCCCGGCCGCGCGCTGGCCGTCCTCCCGCGGCTGCCGCACCTTGACGATGCCGACTCCGATGAGGAGCAGGGGCCACCATCGGCCGCCGTTGCGCAGGAGTCCCGCGCTGTCCAGGGCGAGAACGACGCCGACCGCGATCAGGACGAGGCCGAGCGTGGTGCGGCTCCGCGCCGTGCCCGTGGACGATTCGTTCACGACGCGTTCCCCGTGGATCCCGGCCCGCGGTCATCGGGCCGGTCGCTCCGGCGCTGCGACTGGAGGAGGATCACCACACCGACCACGACCAGCAGGACCGAAGACGTCTGCCGGAGCCCCCAAGGCACGAGCCCGAGCCCCTGGAGCTGCAGGAAGGTCCCCAGGGCGACGAGCACCAGGCCCACCAACTGGTTCGCGTCGTTGCGGGGAGCCAGCAGGAGGGGAAGACCGGTGGCCACGAGCATGAGGGGCCAGAACCGGACCCACAGGAAGAACGGGCCGCGATCCTCCGTTGACGACGCGGTCGCGGGCTTTCCCTGCGAGATGAGGTGGCCCGCGGAATCGAAGACCTGGAGTTCCCAGAGGGAGTAACCGTAGGGCGTACCGCGCCGGGTCCCCATGACGCGGACGTAGCGGGCCGTCTGGCCCAGCTCATGCTCGTCGACCCCGCCGTGCGCGTCGGTCACTCGGCGCGCCGTCGTCCAGTTGGAACCGTCGCTCGAGACCTGCACCTCGTAGTCCTTCGCGTAGGCCGCCTCCCAGTTGAGCCGGATCCGGCTCAGCGGAGTGGCGGCGCCGAGGTCCACGCTCAGCCACTGCGGATCGCGGAAGGCGGACGACCACCGCGTCGTGACTTCTCCGTCCAACGCGCGGCCGGCCGCGAGCTCATCCTTGGGCTCGCCGAGGTCGATGCGCCCCATGTCGTGCAGGGTGAAGAGTACGCCCATCACGACGAAGAGGCTCCCCCAGACCATCTTGGCCACCCGCTCCTGCCGGACGGCCCGGGCCTTCGCCTCCGTGCGCTCCATCATGTCGAACACCTCACGCGGACACGATGCGGCCGGACGGCCTCCGTGCGCACGTTCAATTCGGTGAGTGGGGGACGGGAACCGGTGCGTGGTGGATTGCCCGCCCGCCGACTCGGGTCCTCCATCCGCCGAATCCACCGTGACGTGCAGACCGCGCCGCCGTAGGTTGCGTCATAGAGGTGATGGGATGAGCGAGCCACTCCTGGCCTCCGGCGACCGTCTGGGTCCGTACCGCGTGGACTCCCCCCTGGGCGCGGGAGGCATGGGCGAGGTGTACCGCGCCTTCGACACCCGTCTCGGCCGCCCGGTCGCGGTCAAGATCCTGTCTGGCCGCCGCGCCCACGACGCGGACCGGCTCCATCGTTTCGAGCAGGAGACACGCGTCGTCGCCTCCCTCAGCCACGCGAACGTGCTCGCCCTCCACGACGTCGGATCGCAGGATGGCGTCGACTACGCCGTCTTCGAGCTGCTGGAGGGCCAGACGCTCCGCCAGCGGATGGAGAGCGGGCCCGTGCCGATCTCCAAGGCGGTCGATTACGGCGTGCAGATGTGCCAGGGCCTCGCCGCGGTCCACGCGCGCGGGATCGTCCACCGCGACCTCAAGCCGGACAACGTGTTCGTGACGCGAAGCGGACAGGTCAAGATCCTGGACTTCGGCCTGGCCAAGCTGGGCTCACGCGGGCCGGGGCTACTCGAGGGCGGTAGCGACGCCCGCACGCTCACCGAGCCGGGTCTGCTCGTCGGGACCTGCGGCTACATGGCCCCCGAGCAGGCGCGCGGCCGTCCGGCGGACGCGCGGTCCGACATCTTCTCCCTGGGCGCGGTGCTCTACGAGTTGCTCAGCGGCCGCCGCGCCTTCACGGGTCAGACCCCGGCGGATACGTTGGCGGCGCTCCTCACCCAGGACCCTCCCGACATCTCCGCGATTTCGCGGCCCGTCCCCCGCGGCCTCGAGCGCGTGGTCCGGCGCTGCCTCGAACGCAGCCCGGAGGAGCGGTTCCAATCCGCTCGCGACGTCGCCTTCGGTCTCCAGGCCGTTTCCGAAGCCGGTGTGTCCTCGCCGCTTCGGCGCGCGGGCACCGTGACGTGGCCAGTCGCGCTGCTGGCCCTCGCCGGTGTCGCC
>QHVP01000627.1 GCA_003222295.1 Acidobacteriota bacterium
TCGACCGCGCTCGCTCCGCCCAGGTCTTCGATCTCGCCCCGCAGCGTGACCGCCGCTCCGGAGGCGCGCCAGGTCGGCTCTGCGGCCGCCACCACCGGTGGCGTCAGTCCCGGCTCGACGTGCGTGAGCTTCAGGACGACGGGATCCGACCACTTCCGGTCGGTGTAGAGGCGCTGCGCCATCATGGGCGAGACGTGAAGCCCCTCCGCGTCCTGACGCCAGGTGGGGCGCGGGTCCACGTCGGGGCGGTACTCGAGGACCTTGCCGTCGTGCCCGAGCACGCTGAGGGTGGTGGCGTCCGTGGCGCGGACGGAGCGCAGCGTGAAGGTCTTGCGCTCGCCGAGGACCCAGGACGTCCTGGTGATGAAGGCGTAGACCGTGTCCTCCGCCTTCTTCTTCGTGAACCAGACGCTGCCTTCGTTGGTGACGACCCAGGGCCGCACCTCGAAGATGGATTCGCCGTTCACGAAGTTCCACAGCGCGATCTCGCGCAGGCGCTCCTCCTGCTCGATGGGCAGCTCGCCGTCCGGCTTGGGGCCGACGTTGAGGAGGAGGTTGCCGCCCTTGGCGCGGGTCTCGATGAGCATCTCGATGAGCTCGGTCCCGGACTTGTACTTCTCCTGCGCCGGCCGGTACGGCCACTCCGTGCCCATGGTCACGCAGGCCTCCCAGGGGCGGTCCAGGGGAACGCCCGGCAGCCGCTGCTCGGGCGTCTCCATGGCGCCGCGGGTCACGATGGTGCCGGGTTGCGTGTCCCACGCGACCTCCCGCAGCCCTTCCGGCGGTCCGTCGAAGAAGACGATGTCGATGGGCCCGTAGTTGGTCATCAGCTCGCGCACCTGCGCGCGGTCGAAATCGAGGAGGCCCGGCACCTCCGCCGGCGCCACGCCCGGGTGCGGCGCCCGCGCCATGGGGCGGCCGGCGCCATGCAGGTAGTGGAAATCGTCGGGCGAGAAGTAGAGGCCGGTGGCGATGCCCTGATCGCGGAACGCCTTCAGGATCGGGCCCGTGACGTCCTTGCCCCACGGCGTGTTCATCACGTTGAAGGGAGTCGTCTTCGTGTCGAACATGCAGAAGCCGGCGTGATGCTTGGCGGTGAAGACGACGTACTTCATGCCCGCCATCTTGGCCAGGGCCGCCCAGTCCTCGGGGTGGAACTTCCGCGGGTTGAAGCCGCGGGGCAGATCCTCGAAGAAGCGCCGCGTGTAGTCCTCGCTCGCCCCGACGAGCGAGTGGCTGATGACGCCGCCCAGGGGCGCGTCCACCGACCAGTGGATGAACATGCCGAAGCCGAGGTCGCGGAACCACTCGAGGCGCTCGGGACGGTTGCGGGAGCCCTCGGTGGGGGACGCGGCCCAGGTGGCGGCCGAGACGCCCGCGCAGAGGCACAGGCCGGCCGCGAGGCGTGTCAGCAGTCTCAAGGGCCACCTCCCACGAGAGACGACGATGGATCGCGGGAATTGTATTCGCGCGGGCTCAGAGCCGCGCGAACGGCCCCGCGAAGGCCTGGCATAGGAGGGCGCCGGCCAGGGTCATCGAGAGTCCCCACACCATGAGCCGCCGGAACAGCTCCTTCGATACTTCGGGATCCGCGACGGCGGCCACGCACAGCGCGCCCAGGGTCGACAGGGGCGAGACGTCCACGATCGACGCGCCGACGTTGATGCTGAGCGCAACGGCCAGCGGGTCGCCGCCTCCGAGCTCGCGCACGAGGCCGGGGACGGTGGGCAGGAACGCGGGCAGCACCACGCCCGACGTGCTGCTGTAGGTCGTGATGAGGCCGGTCACGAAGGCGATGACGCCGTTCACGCTGGCCGGGCTGGCCAGGCGCGCGAGCAGCGAGGTGAACAGCGCCATGCCGCCGGTGCGCTCGACGACACCCACCAGCGCCGACATCCCGGTCACCATCAGGATGGCCGGCCAGGGCATGCGCCGGAGCGCGTCCGCTTCCTCCGCCGTGCGGAGCAGGATCAGGACGCAGGCGCCCGCGAAGGCGGCCAGGCCCAGGGGCAGGGAGAGCGCCATGACCCCGGCGACCCACAACGCGATCACGGCCAGGGTCAGCCCGTGCGCCAGCTCGAACTCGGGATTCGCCGCCGGCACGTCCGCGTTGTCCTCTCGGCCGCTCAGGCGGAGCCCTCCGAGCGCAAGATAGGCGGCGGCGCCGACGATGACGTGGGCGGCGAAGTTGGCGGCCCACACCTTCAGCTCGTGGCCACCCAGCCCCGCCTCCGCCATTTTCGTATTCGCGATCACGCCCACGGCGCTCACCGGCGACAGATTGCCGGCGTTGGCCCCGTTGGTGACGGCGAGCGCGATGAGGAAGGGCGAGATCCCCGCCCGCCGGCCCACCGCCATCGCCATGGGCGCGACCAGGGCCACGCTCGCGATCGCGCCCGGTCCCACCGTCGAGACCGCGCAAGCGATGAAGAAGAGCAGGATGGGCAGCGCCCGCGCGTCGCCGCGCGCGAGGCGCAGGGCCAGGGCGGACAGCCGCTCGAGAGTGCCGTTGGATTCGGCGAGGGCAAACAGCAGGGTGACGCCGCCCAGGGTCACGAAGAGCGGGGCGGGGAAGGTCTTCACGACGACGTCGTGACCGCCGCCCCCTAGCAGGCCGAAGATCCAGGCCAGCGCGAAGGCCAGCACGCCCACGTTCACGCGCGACGTGCAGCTGAAG
>QHVP01000629.1 GCA_003222295.1 Acidobacteriota bacterium
CCCTATGACAAAAAGAAAGTAAAAAGCGGTTGACAACACCTTTTTGTGCTTGTTATTTTCGTTTGTAGCTTTCTATTCATTTCATTTGTTGTGGTTTTCCATCCTCCATTTGCGAGTGTGGAAGCCACGGCCGGTAGGCGCCCCGGGACGTCCCTTCACTCGGAGGAGCTCATGCAGCGCTCGCCACTGGGTCCCCTGGCCCTCGCCGCCGCGGCCGTTCTCGCTCTCCCCAGCCCCGCTGGCGCGCAATGCAAGACGGCCGCCGTGGGCTCGTGGCAGAACACCTCGTTTGCCTCGCAGGGTGCGAGCTTCACGGCGGAGATGGACGCGACCGCGGCCTCGGACGGGGCGGTCGGCCTCTCCCTGGGCTCTCAGACCGTGTGGACCGGCCTCGCCACCATCGTGCGCTTCAACACCACCGGCACCATCGACGCCCGCAACGGCGGCGCCTACGCGGCCACCGCCACCGTCTCCTATACGGCGGGGACGGCCTACCACGTCCGCCTCGTCGTGCCGCCTACGCTTTCCGCACGGAGCAGGCGACGGTCACCAGCCTCAACAACTGGGTCGCCGCCACGGACGGCGGAGCGCTGACGGTGTGCAACTTCGTGCTCACCCCACCCGACACCACCCCGCCCACGGTGTCGATGACGGCACCCGCGCAGGGAGCGACGGTGTCCGGCACGATCCCCGTCTCGGCCAACGCGTCCGACAATGTCGGGGTCGCGGGCGTGCAGTTCCTCGTGGACGGGGCGAACGCGGGAGCCGAGGACACGACGGCGCCCTTCTCGATCTCCTACAACACGGCCGCGCTCGCCAGCGGCAGCCACACGTTCTCCGCCCGCGCGAGGGACGCCGCGGGCAACACCGCCACCGCGACCGCGGTCACCGTCACCGTGACCAACGTGGAGTGCTACACCGCGACCGCGGGCGGAGGATGGGTGAACGATCCGTTCGATCTCGCCCAGACCGGGTCGTTCACGGCGACGTTCGATGCCCGGCCCTCGGTCGGATCGATCGACAGCGTGGTGGGGATCTCGAACGGGGCGCAGACGACCTATTCCGGCTTCGCCTGCCTGGCCCGGTTCAACGCCTCCGGGAACATCGACGCGCGCAATGGCGGCGCCTACACGGCGGCGGCCACGATTCCCTACGTGGCGAACAGCACGTACCACTTCCGGCTGGTGGTGAACGTCCCCGCGCACACCTACTCGATCTACGTCACTCCGCCCGGGGGGAGCGAGCAGACGGTCGGGCTCAACTACGCCTTCCGCACGGAGCAGGCCGCCGTCTCCACCCTCAGCTCCTGGGCGACGGAGGTCGATGGTCCGGCCGGCACCGACCAGGTGTGTGGGTTCACCGTCACCCCGATCGACACCACGCCGCCGACGGTCACGATGACCGCGCCGTCCGCCGGCGCCACCGTCTCGGGGGTGATCACGGTCTCGGCGAGCGCCTCCGACAACGTGGGCGTGGCGGGCGTGCAGTTCCTCGTGGACGGCGCGAACGCGGGATCCGAGGACACGACGGCGCCCTTCTCGATCACCTACAACACGGCCGCGCTCGCGAACGGGAGCCACACCTTCGCGGCCCGCGGGCGCGACGCCGCCGGCAACTCCACCACGTCTTCCGGGAACACCGTCACCGTCAGCAACGGCGATGCCACGCCGCCCACGGTCACCATGACCGCGGCGCCAGAAGGCGCAGGCGGGCAGCCCTCAATGGACCGCCCTCCGGAACACCTGCAACAGCTACATCCCGGGGACGGTCCAGTATCCGGACGGCAACGACTACCCGAACCTGCCCAACATCGGCGAAGGCTACCAGGGCAGCGACTACTTCGACCCGCTGCTCAACACCGCCCTCTGCTACCAGATCGGGTTCGGCATCGGGGATCTCAACACGTCGGAGTGGGGAGCGAAGGGCGCGGACATCCTGGAGAAGATGTCGAACCCCGCCCACGTCCCGCCCTACAACCGCGACGACGGCTATGGCATCCGCTTCTTCGGAGTGGGGATGGCGGTCGGGTACGACTGGCTCTACAACGTCCTCTCTCCATCCCTGAGGTCGCAGGTCTACGGCCAGCTCAACAACTGGATCTCCTTCTTCGACACCGGCGGCTTCGGACACGGCCATCCCCACGGCAACTACTTCGCGGGCTACTACGCGGCCAAGGCCTACGCGGGCATCGCCACCGAAGGCGACAACGCGAGCGCGGCCACGCTCTGGAACGACTTCCTGGGCCGCCTCCACCGCGGCGGACCCGGATCGCTCGTGGCCGAGACGGGCTCCCACACCGGCGTGCAGGCCTACTACGCGAGCTTCCTCGCTGGCGGCGGCTGGTCGGAAGGATGGGGCTACGGGCCGGTCGCGAACGTGAACATGGTCCTGCCCAGCCTGGCCGCGAAGACGGCCAAGGCGATCGACCTCGTCCAGGATCCCGCGAAGCCGTTCTCCTACCCCCTGGACACGGGACTGCACCTCATCCACTTCACGTGGCCTTCGCGCCGGTACATGGACGACCGCGACACGCTCCATACGAGCGGCAACGATCCCGGTCAGAGCTTCCCCGCGCGGCCGAGCCCGACCCTGTTCACGACGACGGCGGGGCTTCTCGCAAGATGGAGCAACTCGCTCGCCCCGCAGTATCACCTCTACGCGCGGGAGGTCCGCGCCCAGGTCGGCCTGCCCGCGGCCTGGACGGACTTCCTGTTCTGGGACGACGCCGCCTCCGAACAGGCCTACACGACCCTGGCCCGCTCCTTCTTCGCCCGCGGGCTCAACACCGCGGCCATGCGCTCCGACTGGGGAACAGGCGCGGTGTGGGGATCCTTCCGCGCCACCGGCTACGTCGACTACGACTACGCCGGCGAGCAGGACTTCGACGCGGGCGCGCTCGCCATCGTGCGCGGGGGCACCCCGTTCCTCGTCAACAAGAACTTCCTGGCCATGACGTGGCCGGGCACGGTCAACGACGAGAGCTCGTCCTACGACGAGATCTGGGGCTCGGGCACGCCCCGACGCATCTACAACACGTTCTACAACGGCACAGCGGGCGGCCAGGTAGGCCCGAGCGTGGACGAAAGCCCGGTCCCCACCACCACGATCAGCCGGTACGAGGATCGGAACGGATACGTGCTCGCGCGCGGGTCGGGCCTCCAGGACACCTACCGCAGCGCGAGCGGCGTGACCTCGTGGACGCGCGACGTCGTCTACCTGCGGCCGAGCCTCTTCGTCACCTTCGACCGCACCGTCGTCACCAGCACCACCGGCGACCAGCACATGAACTGGCACTTCGTGCCCACCCCCGCCTCCGTGAGCGCACCCTCTTCCGGCGCGCGGCGATACGACGTCACCAGCGCCTCCGCCGGCTTCGTGGGGGCGATGACCACGCTCCTGCCGACCAGCGCCGCCGTCTCCATGGTCAACGTCTTCAACTTCAACAAGCTGTACCGGCTGGAAGTGCGGCCCCCGACGCCGGCCACGACGTCGCAGTGGCTCACGGTGTTCGACGCTTCCGCCTCCGCGGGCGCGGTCGCGCTCGCCTCGAGGCTGACCGCGGCGGACGGCAATGCCTCCGCCAACGTCATGGGCGCGCTCCTCCGCGGGGCCTCGAACTATGCCGCCCTCTTCGGATCGGGGCCGGCCACCGCGACCATCAGCGGCACCGTGACCTTCACCGTGCCCGCCGCCCCGACCCTCGTCGTCGTGACCGACCTCGCGCCGAGCGCGGGCTTTTCCGCTACTGCGAGCGTCGCCGGGGGCAACCTCACCATGACCGTCCAGCCCGGCTCCGGCTTCACGACGTCCGCCAACGGCGCCTTGTACGTCAGCGTCAGCTCCTCCGGAACCGTGACCGCCGGCAACTGAGCCGGTATCGAAAGGAGAAACTCGATGAACCTGCTTCGTCTCTGCGCCGCCGC
>QHVP01000109.1:0-1302 GCA_003222295.1 Acidobacteriota bacterium
CGGCTCCTTCGTCGCCCAGATCATGGTGCTCAAACCGATATGAGCCTCGCTCCTCATCCGACCATCGAGGGCCATTACCGCGAGGCCGCGCAGCGTCAGGAGTACGTCGACACCCTCTTCGACCGCGCGGCGCCGCACTACGACTGGATCTGTCGGGTCATGTCCTTCGGATCGGGCGCCCTCTATCGGCGGCAGGCCCTCCAGCGCCTCGGCCTGGGGCCGGGCCTGTCCGTCCTGGACGTCGCCACCGGCACCGGCCTCGTCGCGCGCGAGGCCGCCGCTCTCACCGGCGGATCCGGCGTGTTCGGCCTCGACCCCAGCCGCGGCATGCTGGAGCAGGCCCGTCGGACGGTGGGCGTGCCGCTGGTGCAGGCGCGGGGCGAGGCGCTGCCCTTCGCGGACGAGCGCTTCGACGCCCTGAGCATGGGATACGCGCTGCGCCACGTGCCCGACCTGTACGCCGCCTTCCGCGAGTATCACCGCGTCCTCCGGCCCGGCGGGCGGGTGCTCATCCTGGAGATCTCGCGGCCGGCCTCGCGCATCGGACTGGGGCTCGCCCGCCTCTACCTCAAGCGCCTCATCCCCTTCATCACACGCGTCGGCACGGGCAGCGCGGACGCGCAGCGGCTGATGGACTACTACTGGGACACCATCGAGCACTGCGTGGCCCCCGAAGCGATCCTGGACGCCCTGCGGCGGAGCGGTTTCGAAGCCGCTCGCCGCGTGCAAGGGGGGCTGCTCAGCGAGTACGTGGGAACGAAAAACGGCGGTCGGCTCGGTTAACAGATAACAGGCGGTGGCCAGGTCGGCAGGTCATTCCTAGAGAGCCGCGGCCGAGGAGCCCACCGCGCCGCTGCGTCGCGGGCGCGACCACTTGCCGTACACGTAGCTGCCGCAGCAGCGCGCGCAGATGGGCAGGGGCTCCCGGGCCAGCTTCTCGCGGAACAGGCGCGCCTTCTCGCCGTTCCAGACGGACGTGAACGACTCCGCCTTCACGTTGCCGATCACGTAGTCCGGGAAGTCCCCGCAGAAGCACACGTCGCCGTCGGGCTCCACCTGCGCGAAGTACCACGCCACCGGGCACAAATCGTGGCCGAAGGTCCGCGCCGGCTCGTTGAAGTACGCGGGCACGTCGCGGGGGGCCACCGCGGGCACGAACGAGACCCAGGGCTTGCCGACGTTGATGTCGATCAGGCGGCGGCGCTTGGCCGCGCTGAGCACGGAGACGAGGGCCTTCATCGTGCCGTTGGCCGCCTGGTCGTCGGGCAAGGTGAACTCGAAGCCGCGCCACGACGAGCCGTC
>QHVP01000109.1:1341-7748 GCA_003222295.1 Acidobacteriota bacterium
AACGAACCAGCGGAGCCCCACGTTGACGAGCTCGAGGGGCAGCGCGCGCAGCGCGTCGAGGGCCGCCGGCACCTCGGCGGCGTTGAGCTCGGTGACGGGAAGGATCGCCATCTGGACGGGCAGGGCCCGGCCGAGCTTGGTTCGCCAATGGGCGACGGCGCGGATGCCCGCGGCCGCGCGCGCGAAGCTCGACTCGCGCCCCCGGATGCGGTCGTGCACTTCCGGGGGGCCGTCGATGGACACCGCGATCGAATCCATCCCGGCCTCGACGAGGTCGCGCGCGTGTCGCTCCAGGTGCCAGCCGTTGGTGATCACCGTGGCCACGAGGCCGCGCGCCTTGATCGCGCGCACGAGAGGCATGATGTCCGGATACAGGAAGGGCTCGCCTCCGAAAAGGGTCACGATCGGCTGGTGCGGCGCCACCTCGTCCAGGAGCCGCACGTAGTCGTCGAGGGCGAGCTGCCGGCGCAGTCCGATCAGCTCGCGGATGCGCGCGCGCTCGCTCTCGCCGTCGGTGGCGGCGTCGCCCTTCTGCTCGCGGAAGACGCCGGTGTCGCCCCATTGCCCGCACATCTTGCAGCGCAGGTTGCACAGGTTCGTCACGCGGAGCTGGAGGAAGGTCGGCATGGGGACGGGGGCCGATCCCTCGAGGTGGTCGAGGACGGCGCGCCGGCCACGGCGCATGCGGAGGTAATAGGAAAGCGCAAAGCGGACGCGTCGCAGCCCGCCGGCCACGTCGATCACGCGAGGAGTATACGCGCGTTGCGGCGCCTCAACGACGGCCGGCGGCGGCCTGGACCGTGCCCGGAAACGCGCCGCGGGCGAGGAACTCGGTCCAGAGACGGTCCCAGGCCTTCCAGTCGTGCCCTCCGGGCGCGACGAGGACACGATCCGCGGGCAGCGCGGAAGCGAGCAGTCGATGGCCATACGCATACCGGTCGGACTCGCCGTAGGCGAGCCACAACGGCGGCCGCTCGTCCTTGGCCGCATAACCGCACAGGAACCCCCAAAGACCGCGGAAGTCGCCTTCGGAGGGCGCCCCGTTCCAGCGCGCGAGGCCGCCCGCGGCTTCGATCTCGCGTGACAGGTCGGGCTCGCCGAGATAGGGCGCGATGGCCAGGATGCCGGCGACCGCGTCGGGATGCTCCTGGGCGAGCGAGATCGAGCCGAGTCCGCCCAGCGAGATGCCCACGACCCACAAGCGGCGATAGCCCCGGGCACGCGCCGGCAACACGACGTCCGCCCACAGCCTCTCCGTGATCACCCGCTTGTAGTAGTAGGCGAGGTGCGCGTCGACGGCCAGCACGTCCGCCTCGAGCCCGGCCTGGCGGGCCGCGGCCAGCAGGCCGCGCTCCGCGAAGTCTTCAGCCCGGTCCCCGCGCCCGGGCAGGAAGACGAGGAGATCTCCCCCCGCCGCCCCCGCCCCCGGATAGGCGATGGTGCGCAGGGGCACGACCGCCGGCCGCGGGATCCACCAGCACGAAGCGAAGAGCGCGGCCGCGCTGGGCAGGGCCCAGGGCGTCCGCAGCCAAGCATCCAGCTGGTGGCCGCAGCGCCGGCTCATCCCTCGCACGCGATGGGCGCGGACCGCAGCCCGGCCGCCTCCAGGCCGTCGAGCACGCGGTCGAGCGCATCGAGGGTGACGGCGCGGCCGGACGCGTCGCGGGCGCTCGATCCGTCGTGGAGGAGCAGGATGTCGCCCGGGGCCAGGCCGCGCAGGAGGCGCGCGGCCACGCCCGACGCATCCCCGTGGACGGTGTCGAGCCCGCGGCGCGTCCAGGAAACGAGCCGCAGGTCCAGGCGGGCGAGGACGCAGTCGAGCCAGGGATTCCGGATCCCGACCGGGGCACGGAACAGCCGCGGCGCGCGTCCGGTGGCGGCGGCAATCACGTCCTGGGCGGCCCGGATCTCCCGCTCCATCGCCAAAGGTCCATAGAAGCCGAAGCCATGAGGGTGGCCGTAGGTGTGGTTCTCCACCCGGTGACCGCGGCGGTGCACCTCGCCCGCGAGGTCCGTATGGGCGGCGACCTTGCGCCCGACGCAGAAGAAGGTGGCGCGCGCGCGGCGGCGGTCGAGACGGTCCAGCACGGCCGGCGTGACGTCCGGATGCGGCCCGTCGTCGAACGTAAGGGCGACCTCGCCGGATACGCCCTCGAGCCGCGTCACGTTTGCTCCCAGCAAGGTGCTCCGGGGCCACAGGGCTGCGGCCCCGATGAGACCGTGATCGAGGAGCAGGCCGCCCACGACCAGCGGCCAGCGCTCGGGAGCCAGGGCCAGGGTCGCCATGCCCGCGGCGTGAAGGCCGACGCTCACCCGCAGGAAGGGCGGCAGCCGCCAGGCTTCCGCGCTCACGCGCGAGGATCGCCGCGGCGTCCGCCCACGAGGGCGAGGAGCTCCGCGCGGCTGACCTTCCCGCGCGCCGTCCGCGGGATCGCACTGACGAGCACGACCGATCGCGGGACCTTGTGCTCGGGGAGATGGGCGCGGCACCAGGCCATCACGTCGTCATAGCCCAGGCCGCCCTCCGGGCACGCGATCACCGCACGCACGGTGTCGCTGGCCTTGTCCGCGGAGGGCACGCCGAAGGCCACCACCTCCGCTACGCCGGGCATCCGTTGCAGGACCGACTCGATCTCGGTGGGGTTGACCTTCTTGCCCTTCACATTGATGAGCCCATCGACCCGGCCGCGCAGGCGCAACGCGCTCCCCTCGAACACGGCCAGGTCGCTGGTGACGAAGCGGCCGCCGCCCAGGCGCGGGTCCCCCTTCGGGAGGTAGCCGAGGGCCACCGACGGCGACTCCACGGTCACGAGGCCTTCTTCGGACTCGCCAAAGGGCGCTTCGAGCCGCACCGTCACGCCGTCGACGGGCTCGCCGACCGTCCCGCGCTCGGCGGCCGTTCCTTCGCGGTCGTAACAGATCCCGCCGCATTCGCTCGCGCCGTAGAAGACGTGTACGGGGAGGCCGAAGCGGGCCTGGAACTGTGAGGCCACGTCGGACGGCAGCGGTGCGCTGGCCGAGATCACGAGGCGCACCGACGACGGCCAGGACGGCGGCTGCGAGAGCTTGAGAAGGGCCTGCAGATACGCGGGCGCGCTGGGGAACACGGTGCCGCCGGCGGCCGCGGCCGCCCGAGAGGCGCCAGCGGACCGTCTTCCTCGGGCACCACGACGATCGAGCCGCGGCGCAGCGCGGGCAGGGCCACGCTCGAGAAGCCGTACGAGTGCGACATCGGGACCGCCCCCAGGATGCGATCGTCCGCACGCAACCCCATGGTGCGTGCCAGCGCCTCGTCATCGGCGAGGAGCGCGGCCTCCGTCGCGGCCACTCCCCGCGGCGCCCCCGTCGATCCCGAGGTCAGCTTCACGAAGGCGACCTCGTCGCCGGCATCCGAGGAGGCCGTCGCGTCCGGAATGACCGCAACCACCCATTCCGCAGCGTCGATGGGCCATCCCTTGCTGCAGGACAGCATCGCGCGCGCGCCCAGGGCCGCGCACGAACGCCGCCGCTCCGCGAGCGGAGCCAGCGGATCGAGGAGCAGCACGCCATGGCCGCGCTGCCGTAGAGCGAGGACGCCGGCCAGGAAGGCCGGGCCGTTGGGGGCGGAGAAGCCGACGAGATGCGCCCCCGCCGCCGCCTCGAGGGCGCGGGCGCCCGCCTGCGCGAGTGCCGCCACCTCGCCGCGCGTGGTGCGCCGGGAGGACGAGACGACCAGCGGCGCCCGGGGCTCGTGGTCGGCCAGCCGCGCGAACGCGCGGGCGAGAGTGCTCGGCTCGTAAGTCATGGAGATTGAGGGTCATCGCGCTGTCGGCGAGGGCCCGAGGACTTGGAGTATACTCTCGCGGTCGCCAATCCAATTGACTGACTCGACGCGGCTTCCTCACGGCGAAGGTGCGTCACCAAGGGAGGGGGCCGTGATGACCCGAGGCTGGGATTACGAGGTGGCGGTCATCGGCGGAGGCCCGGGCGGATCGTCCGCCGCCGCGCAGCTCGCCCGCAAGGGTCACCGCATCCTGCTCCTCGAGCGCGAGACGTTCCCACGCTTCCACATCGGCGAGAGCCAGCTCCCGTGGAGCAACGAGGTCATGCGTACCCTCGGCTGCGAGGACCTCATCCGGGAAGCCGGCTTCGTGAACAAGTGGGGCGCCAGCTTCACCTCCCACGACGGGAGCGCGGCCCAGTACGCCGACTTCGCGCGCGCGGCGGAGACGCCGGCGCCGCAGACCTTCCAGGTCCCGCGCGAGCGCTTCGACGACGTGCTGCTTCGCCACGCGCAGCGCAGCGGGGCCGAGGTCCGCCAGGGGACGCGCGCGCTGGACGCGATCTTCGACGACAAGGGCGCCACCATCAGTTACGTCGACCCCAAGGGTCTCGCCCACGCGGTGCGGGCGGGCGCCGTGGTGGACGCGTCCGGCCGCGCGGGCTTCCTGGCCAAGCGTTTCGGCCAGCGCGTGGTCGACCCCGTCCTGCGCAACGTCGCCGTGCACGCGCAGTTCGAGGGCGTGCCCCGGCGGGAGGGCCGCCGCGCGGGCGACATCCAGATGGTGACTCGGCCCGATCGCGGATGGTTCTGGTTCATTCCCATCTCCCCGACCGTCATGAGCGTGGGCGCGGTCGTCCCGAAGGCCGTCCACGCGGCCGCGGGCCGCCCCACGGCCGAGGAGAGCCTCCAGCACTACATCGACGAGACGCCGGCGGCGGCGGAGTTGATGCGCGAGGCGCGGCGGGTCTCGCCCGGCCGCTTCGACGCGGACTACTCGTACCTGCACACCCAGCACGCCGGCGATCGCTGGGTGCTCGTCGGCGATGCCGGCGGCTTCCTGGATCCGATCTTCTCGACGGGGGTTCTCCTGGCCATGCAGTCGGGCCTGGAGGCGGCGGCGCTGATCAGCGCCGGCCTCGCGGACGGCGACCTCTCGCGCGCGCGGTTCGCCGCCTACGAGCGCACGCTCCAGAAGCGGTATCACCACTTCCGGCGCTTCGCCGTGGGCTTCTACGACCCCGCGTTCCGCGACCTCTTCTTCACACGGTCGTCCCGCTTCGGCATCTACGAGGCGGTCCTCTCCGTGTTGGCCGGCAACTGGCGGCCCAGCCTGGGGACGCGGCTGCGCCTCGCAATGTTCTTCGGCCTGGTCGCGTTGCAGCGCGTGCTCCCCATCGCGGCCCGCTCGCACAGCGCGGCGGCCTGGTCGGGACGGCGCCTGCCCACGCCCGAGCCGGAGCCGACGCTGGAAACGGAACGCTAGACGGAGGAACCCTGGACCCTATGGCGGCTCACGACGCGATGCGGACCAATCTCAAGAAGCTGATCGTCACCACCCTCAATCTCGACGGCCTGACTCCGGAGCGCATCGCGGACGACGAGCCCCTGTTCGGAACGGGGCTCGGCCTCGATTCCGTCGACGCCCTCGAGCTGGTCGTCGCTCTCGAGAAGGAATACGGCATCAGCATCGCCAGTCACGAGGTGGACCGGAGCGTGTTCGGCTCGCTGGCCAGCCTGGCCGGGTTCGTCGAGCGCCGGCTGGCCGAGCGCAAGCCGCAGTCCGCTGATGGCCAGTGAGGCGAAAGGTCGCCGCCGTGTCGTCATCACGGGCCTGGGCGCGGTCAGTGCCTGGGGTTGGGGTGTCGCTCTCCTCCGCGAGGGCCTGAGGTCCGGCCGCACCGCCATCGGGCCTTTCCAGCGCTTCGACCACACGCGTCATCGCACGCACGTGGCGGGCGAGGTCCCGGCGGGCCCGCCGCCTCGCTTCGCGCGCGGCCCGCGCTGGCCGCGGCTCAGCCTCGCCGACCGCTTCGCCGTGTTTGCCGCGCGGGAGGCCCTCGCCCAGGCCGGCCTGGAGGGACCGCTCGACGAGCGCCTCGCGGGCGTCTTCTTCGCCAGCAGCACGGGCGGCATGCTGGAGAGCGAACGCTACTTCACGGAGCTGGTCCGGCCGGGCGCCCGTCCCCCCCTGGCCTTGATGTCGTCGCAGCAGATCAACGGCCCCGGGGACGCGGTGGCGCGCGACCTGCGCGTGACCGGCCCCGTGCAGACGCTCTCCTCGGCCTGCGCCTCCGGCGCCCTCGCCCTGGAGGCCGCGCTGGCCGCGATCCGCGCGGGCGAGGTGGACCTCGCCCTCGCCGGAGGCTCCGACTCGCTCTGCGAGATCACGTACTCCGGGTTCAACGCCCTCCGTGCCGTCGACGAGGCGCCCTGCCGCCCGTTCCGGGAAGGACGGGCGGGCATGTCGATCGGGGAGGGCGCGGGCGTGCTCATCCTGGAATCGCTCGAGCACGCGCGGGCGCGCGGGGCCACGCCCCTGGCCGAGCTGCGCGGCTCCGGTGCCTCCTGCGATGCGAGCCACGTGACCGCGCCGCACCCCGAAGGCGCGGGCGCCGCCCTCGCGCTGGCGCGCGCCTTCGCGGAC
>QHVP01000625.1 GCA_003222295.1 Acidobacteriota bacterium
GTGCTCGACGCCGAGGCGTCGGACATGGCCCTCTCGCTCCTACAGTCCACGCCCGGCCCCATCCACCTCGTTCTGACGGACATGGTCATGCCACGGATGAACGGACAGGAGCTGGCCCGACGGATTGCCGCCCTGAAGCCGGAAGCGCGCGTGGTCTTCATGTCCGGGTACTCGGACCAGGCCATGGGCGAGGAGGGCGCGCTGGAACCCGGGACCGTGTTCCTCCAGAAGCCGTTCACCATGGAGGCGCTCCTCAGGACCATCCGGAGCGCGCTCGACGCCCCCCGACGTTGACGATGGGGGCGAAGCCGAAGACCCGAGCCTCGCACCCGGAGGCGCGGATCAGAGCGGCCAGCGGGAGGTGACGCGCGTCCCCGGGCCCGGGCTGCTGTCGAGCGCGAGGTCTCCGCCGGAAGCGACCACGATGCGACGGACGAGGGCGAGGCCAAGGCCCGAACCCTGCTGCTCGAACAAGGCCCGGTCGAACTGCCGAAAGGCTCCAATCTGCCGGACCTGATCCGCGGTCATGCCCCGGCCCGCGTCCGCCACCTCCAGAGTCACCCCCGATGCGTCCGCGCGCAGCCTGACCGTCGCCGTCGTACCTCTCTCCGAGAACTTGAACGCATTGTCGACCAGCTCGACCGCAACCTTGCGCAAGTAGGCCGCGGCCAGGGGCACTTTCGCGTCGTCCAGCTCGAGGCGAAGGTCGTCCCCGCGGCGCCACTCGGCGGCGACCTCCTCCGCGCCCCGGCGCACCTCTTCGGCCCCGGAGGATCCCAGCAAGTCATGCCGCGTCACCGCCCTCCCGGCCAGGCGATCGAGCTCCAGCTCGGAATAGAGGATGTAGCTTTCGGCCATACGGTGAAGGCGCTGGGCCGCCCTGAACATCGACTCCGCCACCTGCCCGATGTCCTCGGGACTCATTTCGCGGTGACACTGCGCGAGGAACTGGGAGCCTCCGAGAATGGTCGTGAGCGGAGTGCGCAGCTCGTGGGGCAGCAGCTTCGCCATGCTGTCCCGTAACTCGTTCACGCGCGCGTCCGCTTCGAGCTGGCTCGCCTTCCGTCGCGCCAGCCTCGCCGCGACCGCGGCGAGCAGCGCCTCGCGTCCGATCGGCTTCGTGAGGTAGTCGTCCGCGCCGGAGATCATCGCGGTGCGGACGTGGTCCGGCGCGTCGAGGCTGGTCAGGAAGAGAAAGGGGATGGAGGAGAGCCGGGGATCCTCGCGGATCGCTTGCAGGACCCCGTATCCGCCGAGTCCCGGCATGTTGACGTCACAGAGGACGAGGTCGGGCTGCTCGCGACGCACGGCTTCGATGCCCGCGCGCCCCGAGCTGGCGAGGACGGTCTCGTGGCCGCCGGTGGCCAGTATCTCCGCCGTGACCTCGCGCAGCGCCTCTTCGTCGTCGATGTAGACGATGCGAGCCATGCCGTGCCCGCCGCTAGGAGCCGGCTCCCCTCAAGTCGACGAGCATCTCGCCAAGCCGCTTGTGCCGCGGGCGCTGTGCGGGGGCGGGACCGGTCGGATCAGGAGCGCGCTCAGCCATGGCGCCTCTCGGCCGCGATGCGAAAGATGCTGCCGGCGTCCTATTATGACGCTTAACACATTACGGTCAGTATTCGGCGAAGGCATCATCGGGGTAGCAGTACAGCCAGCGCTCCCCCGGCTCCGCCGACGCGATGACCGGATGCTTGCTCGCGCCCGCGTGCTTGCTGGCGTGCTTGTTCGGAGAGTCGTCGCAGCATCGCGTCGTGCCGCACTCCTGGCAGGTCCGCAGGTGGACCCAGCGCGCGCCGATCTTCACGCACTCCTCGCACTCCCGGCGCTCCGCAGGCTTCACCGCCTTGACCGCCTTGATGTGACCGCATGCCGCTTCCGCCATGGCTGCGCCTCCGTTGCTCGGTGTGCCCGTGGCCTCATCAAGGATGATAATCGCTCCACATGCCTACTCCGATGCGATGGGGAGCCCCGCCACGCGGGGGCGGCGGCGGCGGAAGCTACCGAGTCCTGGGAGTGTTCATCGCGCGGCCCGTCGCCTGGCTGATCGCGATGGTCATCTTCATGTCGGCTTTCGGCTCCCTGTTCGAGCGCATGGGCATCCCCATCCTCAGCCGCAGCGTCCTGATCGTGGACGCGGTCTGGAGAGGCGAGGTCTGGCGGCTCGTGAGCTGGGCGCCCATCGAGCTCAGCACGCTCGGCCTCGTCTTCGGGTGCCTGCTCCTCTACTTCATCGGGCCGGACCTGCTGCACCGCTGGGGGACGCGGCGTTTCTTCGCGACGTTCTTCGGTGGCGCCGCCCTCGTAGGTGCGCTCACCTGCCTGATCGGTCGTTTCCTCTGGGCCGACGTCGCCCGGATTCCCTACATGGGCCTGTGGCCGATGGAAGAGGCCATGATCATTGCCTGGGCCGCGCTCTTTCCCGGGCGGCAGATCCTGGTCTTCTTCGCGCTTCCCGTCTCCGGCCGCAACCTCATGGTCCTGACCATCGCCATCACCGTGGTCATGGCCGCCCTCGGCGGCTTCCCGCTCTTCATCCCCCACTTCCTGGCCGAACTGATCGCCCTCGTCTACATGGACGTGATCTCCGTCCGGCCCTGGATCGCACGCGCGCGCCTGGCCTGGTTCCAGAGCCGTTACCGGCGGCGCACGGCGAAGCTGAGCCGTGTGGACCGGGACGAGCCGCCGCGCTGGACGCACTGAGGGCCGGCCGCGCTTGACATACCCCCCTCCCCTACCTAAGATACCCCCAGGTGGTATCGAGGGGAGGGGGGACGGCCGGCCGAAGAAGGCGGTCGCAGCGCGCGGAGCGTGGGGACGCACTCTGCGGCTGCGACGCGGGCGCAGCGGGAACGGGCGGCAAGGCCGTGGCCGTGGACCCTGAGGTCAAGACGGCGGCGGTCACGCGCCTTCGGCGCATCGAGGGCCAGGTCCGGGGCCTGCAGCGCATGGTCGACGACGAGAGGTATTGCCCCGAGATCCTGACCCAGATGGCCTCCGTGCAGGAGGCGCTGCGGGCGGTCGCGCGCTCCCTCATGCGGAACCACTTGAAGCATTGCGTGGCGACGGCGCACGGCAGCGCCAACGCCGAAGGCGTGTACAACGAGCTGCTCGAGCTGATCTTCAGGCAATCGCGATGACGACCGGGACATCGGAGTCGAAGGCCCGGACGATGGTCACGGATCCCGTCTGCGGCATGACGATCGCGGCCGAGGAGGCGGCGGCGGCCGTCGACCACGGCGGAGAGACGTACTACTTCTGCGCGGAGGGTTGCGCGCGCCGCTTCCGCGAGGATCCGCGCGCATTCCTCGCCCCCTCCGGAAGCGGCAAGGCCGCCGCGCTTGTCCCCGCCGCGGGCGAGTACACGTGTCCGATGCATCCGGAGGTGCGGCAGATCGGGCCCGGCACCTGCCCGATATGCGGCATGGCTCTCGAGCCGCGGACGGCGTCGGTGGAGGAGGAAAACCCCGAGCTCTCCGGGATGACGCGCCGGCTCTGGATCTCGACGGCGCTCACGGCCCCGCTGCTCGCCTTCATGGCGGCCGACATGCTCCCCGGACGGCCCTGGCATGGACTCCTCGTCTCCGCGGCCGGCGTCTGGCTGCAGCTCGCGCTGGCCACGCCCGTGGTCCTCTGGGGAGGATGGCCCTTCTTCGCGCGCGGGTGGCGGTCCATCCTGAACCGGCACCTGAACATGTTCACGCTCATCGCGCTCGGGACGGGGACGGCGTACCTGTACAGCGTCGTCGCGACCCTGGGGCCGGGCCTGTTCCCCCCATCCTTCCGGGGCCACGGGGGCGCGATCGCGCTCTATTTCGAGCCGGCGGCGGTCATCGTGACCCTGGTCCTGCTCGGGCAGGTGCTCGAGCTGCGCGCGCGCGCGCAGACCAGCAGCGCGATTCGCGCCCTGCTGGGCCTGGCCCCACCGACGGCGCGCCGCCTGCGCCCGGACGGTTCGGAGGAGGAGATCCCGCTCGGCGAAGTCCGTCCCGGCGATCGCCTCCGTGTGCGGCCGGGAGAGAAGATCCCCGTGGACGGCGTGGTGATGGAGGGCGGCAGCGCGGTGGACGAATCGATGGTCACCGGTGAGCCGATGCCCGTCGACAAGGAGACGGGCACGGCCGTCACCGGTGGCACCGTCAACACGACGGGCAGCTTCGTGATGGAGGCCCGGCGCGTGGGGTCCGATACCCTGCTCGCCCAGATCGTGCGCGCCGTCGGCGAGGCGCAGCGCTCCCGGGCGCCGATCCAACGGTTGGCCGACACCGTCTCCGCGTGGTTCGTCCCGGCCGTGATCGTCGTCGCCGCGGCCACCTTCATGATCTGGTCGCGGCTGGGTCCCGAGCCCCGGCTCGCGCACGGCCTCGTGAACGCGGTGGCGGTGCTGATCATCGCGTGCCCTTGCGCCCTGGGGCTGGCCACGCCGATGGCGGTGATGGTGGGCACCGGCCGCGGCGCCCAGGCC
>QHVP01000626.1 GCA_003222295.1 Acidobacteriota bacterium
CGCCAGCTCGACCCGGCCCCGGCTGATCCGCTCCTGCACGACCCGCTTGATGTCCGTCTCCAGCGCCTGCAGGCGCCGCGGGAGGTGGACGCTGACGTCGAGGTAGCGGTGATTGAGGCTGCGCACCGTCACCGCGGCCTTGAGCGCCTCCGACTCCGCGGCGGCGGTGCCGTAGCCCGTCATGGACCGGATGCTCACAGCGCCGGATCCTCGGGCGTGAACTGCAGCTCGTAGAGCCGGCTGTAGAGGCCGCTGGGACGCTTCAGCAGCTCCTCGTGCGTGCCCGTCTCCTTCACCTCGCCCCCGTCGAGCACCACGATGCGATCGGCGCGGCGGACGGTGGCCAGGCGGTGAGCGATCACCAGCGTGGTGCGGCCCTTCATCAGGTTCGAGAGGGCCTGCTGCACGAGCTGCTCCGACTGCGCGTCCAGGGCGGACGTGGCCTCGTCCAGGATCAGGATGGGCGGGTCCTTGAGGAGCGCGCGCGCGATGGCGATGCGCTGGCGCTGGCCGCCGGAGAGCCGGCTTCCCCGCTCGCCGATCACGGTGTCGTAACGCCGCGGCAGGTCGAGGATGAAGTCGTGCGCGAAAGCGGCCCGCGCCGCGGACTCGATGCGCGCCTCGTCCACGTCCTCGAGCCCGTAGGCGATGTTCGCGCTCACCGTGTCGTTGAAGAGCACCGTCTCCTGGGTGACGAGGCCGATCTGCTCGCGCAGGCTCTTCAGCGTGACCTCGCGGATGTCCACGCCGTCGATGGTGATCACGCCGTCCGTCACGTCGTAGAAGCGCGGGAGCAGGTTCATGAGCGTCGTCTTGCCCGCCCCGCTCGTGCCCACGATGGCCACCACCTCGCCCGCCCGCGCGCTGAAGGAGACGGACCGGAGCACGTTCGCCCCGTGCCCGTCCGCGTACTGGAAGCCCACCTGCCGGTACTCGATCTCGCCCTGCGGGCGGGGCAGCGGACGCGAACCCTCCGCCTCGCGCACCTCGAGGTGCGTATCCAGCACCTCGAAGATGCGGCCGCTCGCCGCCATCGCGCCTTGCAGCGTGGCGCTCAGGCGGGAAAGCCGCTTGATCGGCGTGTACATCGCGAACAGCGCGGCCAGGAACGACGTGAAGGCGCCGGTGGTGAGCCGGCCCGACCGGATCGCGTAGCTCCCGTAGAACAACGCGCCCACCAGAGCCACGCCCCCCACCGCCTCCATGAGGGGCGGCAGCACGGCGGTGGCGCGGGTGATCCGCATGTTCACGTGGAACAGGCGTGCCGCCGCCCGTCGGAAGCGCGAGGTCTCGAATCCCTCCATGCCGAACGCCTTCACCACCCGGAAGCCGGAGATCGTCTCCTGCAGGATCTCGGAGATGTCGCGCCACCGGCGCAGCGACGTCTCGCTGCTGGCGCGCACATGCCGGCCCAGGCGCACCAGGGGATAGAACGCGAGGGGCATGCCTACGAGGGCGAGAAGCGCGAGCCGCCAGTCCTTCAAGAACAGGATCGCCACCAGGCCCACGACGGTGAGGCCCTCCTTGAGCAGGTCGCCCGCCATCTCGGAGACGGCGTTCTGGATCTTCTCCACGTCGGTCGTGATGTGGCTCATCAGCGAGCCCGTGCTGTTGCGGGAGAGGAACGTGAACGACTGGCTCAGGACGTGCTCGTAGAGGCGGTTGCGCAGGTCGGTGACCGCGCGCTGGCCGGCGGCGGCGACGAGGGTCGTGGAGAGGAACGAGCACACACCCTTCACGAGGTAGAGGACCAGGATCGTGGCCGCCACTTGCCAGACCCGCAGGTGGCTGATGAGGACGTCGTCGAAGATCGGCTGGACCATGTGGACGAGCCCAGCGCTGGTGGCCGCATAGCCGGCGGTGGCGATCCAGGAGGCGAAGAGAAGAGCCCGGTAGGGCCGGGTGAACGCGAACAGCCGCCGGAACTGGCCGAACTCCTCCCGGAGCTCCGCCAGCGCCGTCGTCAGCCGATTGGCCAATGCGGAACTCTTCGACGGCCGGCTTCGGCTGGCGCGCGGAGGCACGCTTGCAGTGCAGACGTTTAGAGACGGACCGGACCCAGGATGATACCAGTGATTGACCGAAGTTGGCAAGCCAATCTGGCCGCAACCTCTTGCCTGCTAATCGTATCGATCGATTTTCTTTTTCTGTTCTTAGTCGACGAACCGGTACTTCACCAGCGTCCACAGCGCCGGAAACCCATCCCTCCACGTGATCTTCTTCCCTTCCGAGTAGTCCCGCCCCTCGTACGTGATCGGGACCTCGTACACCCGCGCGCCGCGCTTGAAGAGCTTGGCCGTGATCTCGGGCTCGATGCCGAACCGCTCGCTGCGCAGGGGCAGCGACTTCAGGAGGTCGGCGCGGATCGCCTTCAAGCACGTTTCCATGTCCGTCATGGTCGTGTTGTAGAGGACGTTGGTGACCAGGTTCAGGAACAGGTTGGCCAGGTAGTGCGTGAAGAGGAAGCACCGGTGCCGGCCGATGAAGCGGCTGCCGTAGACGGCGTCGGCCTTGCCCTTGACGATCAGGTCGAGCAGCTCCGGGTATTCCTCGGGGCTGTATTCGAGGTCCGCGTCCTGCACCAGGATGACGTCGCCCGTCGACTCCCCGATCCCCCGCCGCACCGCCGCGCCTTTGCCGCGGTTCCTCTCCTGCACGAGGTGCTTGAATCCGCGCTTGGCGGCCAGCCCCGCCACGAGGTCGCGGCTGCCGTCCGTGGACGCATCGTCGATCGCGATCAGCTCGACGCGCAGCGGCACCTTCAGCACGCGGTCGATGATCTCCTCGACGGTGGCGCGCTCGTTGTAGATCGGCATGACCACGCTCAGGAGCGGATCCACGAGCGGGGTCGGGCGGCCGCGGCTCAATGCCGGCCGCCGTAGCCGCGTGGATGGTCACGGCGCCAGCGGGCGGCCGTGTCGACGATCGCCTCCAGATCGAGCCATCGCGGCGCGAAACCCATGGTCTCGCGCACACGGTAGGCCTGCGCGACGAGCATGGGCGGATCGCCGGCGCGGCGCGGCCCTGTCGTGACCGCGACCGGCAGGCCGGTCACGCGCTCGACGGCGGTGACGACCTCTCGAACGGACCGGCCGCGGCCCGTCCCGAGGTTGAAGGCCTGGAAGGGCTCGCCCGCTTCGAGACCCAGCGCCGCCACGTGCGCGCGGGCGAGGTCCTGCACGTGAATGTAGTCGCGGACACAGGTGCCGTCGGGTGTGTCGTAGTCGTCGCCGTGGATGGTCAGCCCGGCCCCGCGGCCGAGCGCGGCATCCACGGCCAGGGGGATGAGGTGCACCTCCGGGGCGTGGTCCTCGCCGAGAGAGCCGTCGGGATGGCACCCGGCCGCGTTGAAGTAGCGCAGGGCCACCGCGTGCAGGAGACCCGCCCGCGCGTAGTCGAGGAGCGCGCGCTCGAACGCGCGCTTGGTCGCCCCGTAGGAGTTGATCGGATCCTGGGGGTGGTCCTCGTCGATGGGGACGCGCACGGGCACTCCGTAGACCGCGCAGGTCGAGCTGAAGACGATCCGGCGCACCCCCGCCGCGATCATCGCGTCCAGGAGGGCGAGCCCCTTCACGACGTTGGCCCGGTAGTAGGACGCGGGGTCGTGCACGGACTGCGCGACGCTGAGAAGGCCCGCGAAATGGATGACCGCGTCCGCGCCCTCGAGGCCGCGCCGCAGCGCGGAGGCGTCGGCCAGGTCGGCGTGGATCAGCGGGACGTCGCTCGGAACGGCTTCACGGTGGCCGTAGGAGAGGTCGTCCAGGACGGCCACCTCGTGCCCGGCCTCGCGCAGCTCCCGGACGCCGTGGCTCCCGATGTAGCCCGCTCCCCCGGTGACGAGCACCCTCACCGGCGCCCGATGCCCTCGTAATGGAAGCCCATCTCGCGCAGGACCTGCGGGTTGTAGATGTTGCGGCCGTCGAACACGGCCGGGTGCCGCATGAGCGCCTTCACGCGGGCGAAGTCCGGCTCCCGGAACTCGTTCCACTCGGTAGCGACGACCAGCGCGTCCGCGCCTTCGACGGCCTCGTAGCTGCGCTTGCAGAAGTGGAGGCGCTCCCCGTAGACGCGGCGCGCGACGCCGATGGCCTTGGGGTCGTAGGCGCGCACGGCGGCCCCGGCCGCGAGCAGGCCGTCGATGACCGCGGCCGCGGGCGCCTCGCGCATGTCGTCGGTGCGGGGCTTGAACGCGAGCCCCCAGATCGCGATGACCTTGCCCTTCAGGGTGCCGAGGTGGGCGGCGATCCGGGGGACGAGAAGCCGCCGCTGCGCCTCGTTGGCGGCGTCGACGGCCTTGACCACGCGCAGCTCCAGACCGGCCTCTTCCGCCGTCTTGATCAGGGCCTTGACGTCCTTCGGAAAACAGGACCCACCGTATCCGATCCCGGGGAAGAGGAACGAGGAGCCGATGCGCGAGTCGGTCCCGATGCCGCGCCGGACCTGGCCCACGTCCGCGCCCATGAGGTCGCACAGGTTCGCGATCTCGTTCATGAAGGAGATGCGGCTGGCCAGCATCGCGTTGGCCGCGTATTTCGTGAGTTCGGCGGACGCGCAGTCCATGAACAGGACGGGGTTGCCGGTGCGCACGAAGGGAGCGTAGAGCTCGGACATGACCGACCGCGCACGCTCGTCGTCGACCCCGATGATGACGCGATCGGGCTTGAGGAAATCCTCGACCGCGGTGCCTTCCTTCAGGAACTCGGGGTTCGAGACCACGGCGAAGGGATGCGTGCTGACCGCGGAGACGGCCCTCCTCACCTTCTCCGTGGTCCCCACCGGCACCGTGGACTTGTTGACGATGACCCTGAAGCCGTTCATGGCCCGGCCGATGCCGTCCGCGACGGCCAGGACGTGGCGCAGGTCCGCGGAGCCGTCCTCGTCCTGCGGGGTCCCCACGGCAATGAAGATGATCTCGCTCTGCTGGACGGCCGCCGCCAGGTCGGTGGTGAAGCGCAGGCGCTCCTCGGCGACGTTGCGCGGGATCATCTCGGCCAGTCCCGGCTCGTAGATGGGGATCTCCCCGCGGCGGAGGGCCTCGACCTTCTTCTCGTCGTTGTCGACGCAGACCACGCTGTTGCCGTTCTCGGCGAGGCACGCACCCACCACGAGCCCGACGTAGCCGGTCCCCACGACCGCGATCTTCAAGCAGCCCTCCTGTCGGGCACGAACGCACCGGGGCGACCGGGGAATCTAACACGAACCCCGGGCCTGCTATCATCTCCCGATCCCGCATGAACTTCGGCCTCGACATCCGACCGTCGCTCTCGAAGCCGACGGGGGTGGGCTCGTACGTCATGGCCCTGGCCCAGCGGCTGCCGGAGCTCGCCCCCGGCGACCGGTTCTTCCTCTTCTCCGCCTCCCTGAAGGAGCGCTACCCGCAACGGACCTGGCCCCCCAACGCGGTCCTCGTGGACCGCCACCTCCCCGTCCGCGCGCTCAACTACGCGTGGAACCGGCTGGAGTGGCCGCCGATGGACCGCATCGTCCGCGCCCCCCTCGACCTCGTCCACTCCCCGCACCCCCTGCTCATCCCGGCCCGGAAGGCCAAGCACATCGTCACCCTGCACGACCTCTTCTTCCTGAAGCACCCGGACATGACGGAGGCGGAGATCCGGCGCGATTACGCGCCGCTCGTGCGCGACCACGTGCGCCGCGCGGACGGCGTCATCTGCGTCTCCGAGCACACCGCCTCCGAGGCGCGGCTGCTCCTCGACGTGCCGCCGGGGAAGATCGCGGTCATCCCGAACGGGATCGACCCCGCCTATCGCCTGCCGATCTCGGACGAGGCAGCGGCGGCCGTGCTGGCCCGCCGGGGGCTGCCGCGCGGCGCCATCCTCTATATCGGGACGGACGAGAAGCGGAAGAACCTCGTCAACCTGGCCATGGCCTACATCGGCCTCGCCGGCCGCCGTCCCCGCCTGCCGCCCCTCGTCCTGGTGGGACCGGGGCCGGAATGGGCGCAGGGGGGGACGATCAGCGGACCGCAGATCCGGGCCACCGGCTATCTGGAGACACGAGAGATCCGGGCCCTCATGGCCACGTCCGCCGCGCTCGTCCTGCCCTCTCTCGAAGAGGGATTCGGCCTGCCCGTGGTCGAGGCCATGGCGGCCGGGCTGCCCGTGGTCTGCTCGCGCGGATCCGCGCTCGAGGAAGTGGCGGGCGACGCCGCGACCCTCGTCAACCCCCTCGACACGCGATCGATCGCGGGGGGGATCGAGAAGATCCTCGACGATCCCGCTCGCCGCGAGACGCAGCGCCGCCTCGGGCTCGAGCGCAGCCGGGCCTTCGATTGGGACATCGCCGCCGCTCGGACCCTCGAGTTCTATCGGCGCGTGCTGAGTGCCTGATCCGCCGTCCCTCACCATCGGCCTCGACGGGCGCGAGCTCCAGGGCCGGCCGACGGGTACGGGCCGCTACCTGCGCAACCTCCTCCGCGCGTGGTCCGCGACGGCAGCCGACCGGCTGCTCGTGTACTGCGCGGGGCGGCTGCCCGACGACCCGGCCCTCGCCCTTCCCGGCGTCGTGCCGCGCGCGCTGGGGTCGGGTCGCGAGCGCGGCCTGTGGTGGGCGGAACGCCGCCTGGCCCGCGCGGCGGAGGACGACGACGTCGACGTCCTCTTCTGCCCCGCCTACACCTGTCCCCTCACGACCGCCCGTGTCCGCGTCACCGCCGTGCACGACCTCTCCTTCTACGCCTGGCCGGACGACTTCGCCGCCCTCGACGGCATCCGCCGCCGCCTGCTGGTGGCGGCGAGCCTGCGGGCCTCGCGCGTGGTCCTGGCCTGCTCCGACTTCACCCGCCGCGAGATCGCGCAGCGGTTCCCCGACCTCGCCCCGCGCGTCGTCCATGTTCCCCTGGCCGCGGCCGAGGATCTGCCTCCGTCCCCTCCGCGCGGCGAGGCGCGCGCGCGGCTGGGGGCGCGCGGCCCCGTGATCCTGACCGCGGGCGCCATCCTGAACCGGCGCCGCCTGCCCGTCCTGCTGCGCGCCGTCGCCTCCCTCCGCCGCGCCTGGCCCGACCTCACCCTCGAGGTCGTGGGCGACAACCGCACCCATCCTCCCCTCGACCTCGAGGCGCTGGTGACCGAGCTGGGCTGCGCCGGCGCCGTGCACGTCTCCGGTCACGTCAGCGACGCCGGCCTCGCCGCGCGCTACGCCGCCGCGGACGTGTTCGTCCTGCTTTCGGAGTACGAGGGCTTCGGCCTGCCCGTGCTGGAGGCGATGGCGCGCGGGGTTCCGGTCGTCACCAGCCGCCGGCCGGCCCTCAGCGAGATCTTCGGCGTGGGCGCGCTGCTCGTCGAGCCGGGTGACGAAGACGCCGTCTCGTCCGCCATCGACCGCGTGCTCCGCGAGCCGCGCCTGCGTGCGGATCTCGTGCGCCGCGGCCAGGCCCTGGCCGCCTCGTTCTCGTGGGCGGAGACGGCGCAGCGTACGCGCCGGGCGCTCGCGCGGGTCGCCCGGCGACGGTGAGCGCGCCCGCGCCCGGCGGCAGCGTCCCCCGCGTCAGCGCGATCGTGGTCTCGTACAACACCCGGGACCACCTCCTGCGCTGCCTGGAGGCGCTGCTCGCGCCCACCGGCGTATCCCTGGAGGCGATCCTGGTGGACAACGCGAGCACGGACGGATCGGTGGAGGCCGTCCGCGCCCGCTTTCCCGAGGTGCGCATCATCGCGAACGCCGCGAACCTCGGGTTCTCACGCGCGAACAACCTCGGCCTGCACGCGGCCCGCGGACCCCATGTCCTCGTCGTCAACAGCGATTGCGAAGTCCGGCCGCACACCGTGGGGACGCTGTGCACGATCCTCGAGGCCCGCCCCGACGTTGCGATCGTCGGCCCCCGCACGATCGGGACCGACGGCGCTCCCCAGGTCTCGTTCGGCCCCGCGCTCACGCCGCTCGCGGAATGGCGGCAAGGCCGGCTCGTGCGCGGGGTCAAGGCCGGCGAGGCCGCCGCGCTCTCTCGCGCGTCCGCGCTGGCCCAGCGCGAGCAGGAGCCGGACTGGGTCTCCGCCTCCTGCTTCATGGCCCGCCGTGACGCCCTGGATGCGGTCGGCGGCTTCGACGAGTCCTTCTTCCTCTATGAGGAGGACGTCGATCTCTGCCTCCGGGTCCGGCGGGCGGGATGGCGCGTCGTCTATACGCCGGCGGCCGAGGTGGTGCACCACCTGGGCCGCAGCATGGACCGGGCACCCGCGCTCGCGCGGCTGGAATATCACCGCAGCCACCTGCGTTTCTACGGCAAGCACAATTCGGCTGGGCAGCGGCTCGCCCTGCGCGCCTGGATGGCCGGACGCGCGGCCTGGGCCTGGCTGCGCGCCGGACGCGGGCCCGCCGGGCGGCAGCGGCGCGCGGAAGAGCGCGCGATCCTGAGCCTGGCCCTTTTCGGCTGATACCCGCGGCTTTTTCGTTCTCGCCCCGCCGCCCCTTCGTGCTACGGTGGACCATCGCGCCATGCCCAAGATCGCGATCGACGCGCGCAAATGGCGCGACTACGGGATCGGGACCTACGTCCGGAACCTGGTGAGGCACCTAGCCCACCTGGACCGGGAGACGACCTACTTCCTCTTCTGCGACCCCGCCGACGAGGCCACCCTGCGCGATCTGGCCGAGAACTTCGTGCCCGTGGTGGATGGCTCGCGCGGGTACCGGTTCCAGGAACACGTCTCGATCCCGATGAAGCTGCGGCGGCTGGGGGTCGATCTGCTCCATTCGCCGCATTACGTCCTTCCGCTCCTGTGCCGCCGGCCGGCCGTGGTCACCATCCACGACTGCATCCACCTGCTCTTCCCCGAGTACCTGCCCAACCGGATGGCCCTCACGTACGCGCACCGCATGATGGGACACGCCATCGAGCACAGCTCGCTCGTGTTCACGGTCTCCGAGGCCTCGCGCCGCGACATCCTGCGCTTCTATCCGAAGGCGGATCCGGAGCGCCTGCAGGTGGTGCCGAACGCGATCGACGCCGCCATCCTCGAGCACCCGGGCGAGGAGGAGATGGAGCGTGTCAAGGAGCGCTACCAGATCCGGGGCCGCTTCGTCCTGTACGCGGGAAACATCAAGCCCCACAAGAACCTCGAGCGCCTCATCAACGCCTTCGGCCTGCTCAAGCAGCGCGCGGGCAACGACGACCTCAAGCTGCTCATCATCGGCGACGAGATCAACAAGTACGGCTCGCTGCGCCGGCGCGTCGAGGCGGCGGGCGTGCGCCACGACGTCCGCTTCTTCGGCTTCGTCCCCGATTCCACGCTGTCCGCGCTGTACCGCCTGGCCTCCGTGTTCGCGTTCCCGTCGCTGTACGAGGGGTTCGGCCTCCCGCCCCTGGAGGCGATGGCTTCCGGCACTCCCGTGGTGACCTCGCGCATCTCGTCCCTGCCCGAGGTGGTGGGCGACGCCGCCGTCCTCGTCGATCCCTACAGCATCGAAGACATCGCGGGCGGGCTCGACCGCGTGCTCGGCGACGACGCGCTGCGTGCGACCCTGATCGAGCGCGGGCGCCTCCGCGTCGCCCAGTTCAGCTGGGAGCGTTCCGTGCGCGCCATCCACCGCGGATACATGAAGGTGCTCGGCGTGACCGTGCCCGCCCAGGCGGCCGCGGAGAACGTCCGCTGACCGGGCCAAGCACCGCCCTCGTCCACGATTGGCTGACGGGGATGCGTGGCGGCGAGAAGGTCCTCCTCTCGCTGGCCCGGCTCTTCCCCGAGGCGCCGATCTTCACGCTGCTGCACGTGCGGGGCTCCCTGGCCCCGGAGCTGGAGGCTCGCGATATCCGCACGACGTTCGTCCAGCATCTGCCCGGCGTCGAGACGCATTACCGCCGGTACCTGCCCCTCTTCCCCGCCGCCGCCGCCTCCATCGACCTCTCCGGCTTCGACCTCGTGATCTCCAGCTCGCACTGCGTGGCCAAGGGCGTGCGCGTGGCCCCCGGGGCTCGGCACGTCTGCTATTGCCACACGCCGATGCGCTACGTGTGGGACCGGTACGACGACTACTTCGGGCCGGGGCGGGTTTCCGGCCTGACCGCGGCCGTGGTGCCCCCGATCGCAGAGGCCCTGCGGGCCTGGGACGTGGCGACCGCCGGAGGTGTCCATCGTTACGCCGCCAACAGCGCGCACGTCGCCGCCCGGATCCGCCGGTACTATGGTCGCGACGCGGCCGTGATCCCGCCGCCGGTGGATACCGAGTTCTTCACGCCGGACGGCCGTCCCGGAGGAGACTATGACCTCGTGGTCTCCGCCCTCGTGCCCTACAAGAGGATCGAGCTGATCCTGGACGCGTACCGGGTCGGCCGCGGCCACTGAAGGTGGTCGGTGGCGGGCCGGAGGCGGCCCGGCTGCGCGCCCTGGCCGGGCGCGAGACCGACCTGCTCGGCCCCGTGGACGATGTCGCGCTGCGCGACCTCTACCGCGGATGTCGGGCCGTGGTGATGGCGAGCGTCGAAGACTTCGGGATCGTGCCCCTCGAAGCGATGGCATGCGGCCGGCCGGCGGTCGTCTTCGCGGAGGGCGGGGGCCGCGAGACGGTCCTTCCCGGGCAGACAGGCGTGCTATTTCAAGAACCTACGGCGGCCTCCTTGAGGGCCGCCGTTGACTCATTGGAAGGCCTGCGATTTAATACCGCTACGCTCCGGGCTCACGCCGAGGCCCACAGCCGCCAGGTGTTCGAGGCTCGCTTCCGGGCCTTCGTGGAGGAGGCCCTGGCGGACGGGCTCGCCCCGAACCACTCGCTCACATGGTGAAGTTCCAGACCCGACTCATGGTCGCCGTGTTCGTCCTGGTGGACGTGCTTTCCACCGTCCTGGCCTGGGTCTTCGCCTACTTCCTCCGCTTCAACTCGGAACTCGTGCTCGAGGCCCTGCCCGCCACCAAGGGCGTGCCCGCGCTGACGCGTTACCTCGTCCTCATCCCGGTCCTCGTCGTGCTCTGGCCGGCTGTGCTCTACTTCCACGGCCTCTACCAGCTCAAGCGGGGCCGCAGCCGGATCGACGAGTTCTTCGCCATCCTGTTCAGCGTCCTCATCGGCACCGCGCTCCTCCTCGGGGCCACCCTCTACGTGCGCGTCTACTACAAGTTCCAGCCGGGGGTGGCGCCCCTCTGGGAGTACAGCCAGGCCGTGATGGCGTTGTTCGTCGTCCTCGACGTGCTGGCCCTCAACGGCGCCCGGTCCGCGCTGCGGGCCTATCTCAAGAGGATGTGGACGGCCGGGTACAACGTTCGGCGGGTCCTGGTCGCGGGCGCGGGTGAGCTCGGCCAGCAGGTGGCCGAGACCATCCTCGCGCATCGCGAGCTCGGGTTCCGGCTGGTGGGCTACGTCGACGACGCCGCACCCGCGGTCAAGGAGCGACGCGGGATCCCCGTGCTCGGCACGTTGGACCAGGCCACCCAGGTCGCGGCCGCTCACCGCGCCGATCAGCTCTACGTCGCGCTGCCTCTCGAGGAGCACGCGAAGCTGCTGCGCCTGCTCAAGAACGTCAGCAACGAGTGCATGGACATCAAGGTGGTGCCCGACCTCGTGCAGTACGCCACGGTCAAGGCAGTCCTCGAGGACCTCGACGGCATCCCGATCATCAGCCTCAGCGAGGTGCCGCTGCGCGGCTGGAACAGCATGGTCAAGCGCGTCATGGACGTGCTGGTCGGCTCTCTCGCGCTGCTCCTCCTTACCTTCCTGGTCCCGCTGTTCCCGCTCGTCGCCCTCCTCATCCGATGGAAGGGCGGGCACGGGCCGGTGCTGCTCCGGCAGGAGCGGATGACCCTCGACGGCAGGACGTTCCAGATCTACAAATTCCGGACCATGGTCCACAACGCGGAGGAGAACACGGGCCCGGTCTGGGCCTCTCCGGAGGACCCTCGTCGGACGACGGTCGGCATCTGGCTCCGCCGCTTCAACCTCGACGAGTTCCCCCAGCTCATCAACGTCGTGCTCGGGGACATGAGCCTGGTGGGGCCGCGCCCCGAGCGCCCGCCGTTCGTGCAGCAGTTCCGGGAGCACATCCCGCAGTACATGCTGCGCCACCGGGTGAAGAGCGGGATCACGGGCTGGGCGCAGGTCAACGGCTGGCGCGGGAACACCTCGATCGAGAAGCGGATCGAGTACGACCTGTACTACATCGAGAACTGGTCCCTGCTGCTCGACATCAAGATCCTGATCCTCACGCTCTTCCGCGGGTTCGGGCAGAAACATGCGTATTAGGAGTGTGTCTCGCTCCGCGATGGAGACACATTCCTAAATGCGCGCGCTCGTCACCGGCGCCGCCGGGTTCATCGGCTCCCATCTCTCCGAGTATCTCCTCGACCGCGGCTACTCCGTGGTGGGGATGGACAACCTCATCACCGGCGACGTCACCAACGTCCAGCACCTCACCGGCCGCGACTTCGTTCTCGTCAAGCACGACGTGACGAACTACATCAACCTCGAAGGTCCGCTCGACCTCATCTTCCATTTCGCGAGCCCGGCCTCCCCCATCGACTACCTGCGCGTCCCCATCCAGACGCTCAAGGTCGGCAGCCTGGGCACGCACAACGCGCTGGGACTGGCCAAGGCCAAGAACGCGCGCTTCCTCCTCGCCTCCACATCCGAGGTCTACGGCGACCCGCTCGTCCATCCCCAGCGCGAGGACTACTGGGGGAACGTCAACCCGGTCGGGCCGCGCGGCGTGTACGACGAAGCGAAGCGCTTCTCCGAAGCAATGACCATGGCCTACCACCGCGTGCACGGAGTGCAGACGCGGATCGTCCGGATCTTCAACACCTATGGGCCGCGGATGCGCGTCGAGGACGGGCGCGCGATCCCGGCCTTCTTCAGCCAGGCCCTGCGCAACGAGGACGTGACCGTGTTCGGCGACGGCAGCCAGACGCGAAGCCTCTGCTACGTCTCCGATCTCGTGGACGGCCTCTTCCGCCTCATCTCTTCGAACGAGGTCTACCCCGTCAACATCGGCAATCCCAACGAGCTCACCATCCGCCAGCTGGCGGAGGCGATCATCGCGCTGGCCGGCTCGAAGAGCCGCATCGTCACGCGCCCGCTGCCCCTCGACGACCCGCGCGTGCGGCAGCCCGACATCACGCGCGCGCGCACGCTCCTGGGCTGGGAGCCCAGCGTCCCGCTTGCGGACGGCCTGCGCCGCGCGCTCGAGTACTTCCGGCACAAGCTCGGCCTGGCCTGATTCGCCGGGGCGCCTGATACAGTCCTCCTCCATGGGCTCCCGCAGGACCGTGGCCGTGTTCATGGGCACGCGCCCGGAGGGAATCAAGATGGCGCCGGTCGTCGCGGCCCTCCGGGGATCCCAGGACCTGGCCTGCCGTGTGGTCGCCACCGGCCAGCACCGCGAGATGTTCTGGCAGGTCGCCGAGCAGTTCGGCTTCGCGGTGGACGTGGACCTCGCGGTCATGCAGCCCCATCAGACGCTGGGCGCGCTGACCGCGCGCCTCATGGAGCAGATCGACGGCTGGCTCGAGAACGACCGTCCGGACATGGCCCTCGTGCAGGGCGATACCACGACCGTGCTCGTCGCCGCCCTCGCCTGTTTCTACCGGAGGATCCCCGTCGGCCACGTCGAAGCCGGCCTGCGCAGCGGCAACATCTGGTCTCCCTTCCCGGAGGAAATGAACCGCCGCCTGGCCTCTCCCATCGTCTCGCTTCACTTCGCTCCGACCGAGTCCGCGCGGGCGGCCTTGCTGCGCGAAGGCGTCTCCGCGGCGAGCATCGAGGTCACCGGCAACACGGTCGTCGACACCCTCGTCCTGGAGCGCGCGCAACAGGAGAAGCCGACCGTGCGCGCGGAGATCGACGCGTCCTTGTCGTCGCTCCTGGGGGCCGGGTGGGCGCGGTCCCCCATGGTCCTCGTCACCGGGCACCGGCGCGAGAACTTCGGCGAAGGGATCCGCGAGATCTGCGAGGCCATCACGATCCTCTCCCGGCGCTACCCGGATCACCGCTTCGTCTACCCCGTACACCTCAATCCGGAGGTGAAGGGACACGTGGACCGCCTTCTGGGCGGCCTCCCGAACGTGCAGCTGATCGCGCCGCAGGGATACCGCAACTTCGTGGCCTTGATGGCCCAGGCGCGCCTCATCCTGACGGACTCCGGAGGCGTGCAGGAAGAAGCGCCTTCCCTGGGTAAGCCGGTCCTCGTCATGCGCGACACGACGGAGCGGCCGGAGGGAGTCGAAGCCGGGACCGCGGTGCTCACCGGTCCCCACGCCGCCCGCATCGTCGAGCACACCATCCGGCTCCTGGACGACCCCGCGGCCTACCAGGCGATGGCCAACGCGGCGAACCCCTACGGCGACGGGCGCGCTTCCGAGCGCATCGTGCGCAGGGTCCGCCAGTACCTGAGCTGACCCCCTCGCGCGGTGAGACCGGTCACCCGCTCTTCCCCGGGTGAGCGGAGACACCATCGCGCCACCGCATTCCGGAGAACATGACCGCCGAGTGCATCCGCGGTCTCCTCTCGCGCATCACGAGCCGCCCCCTGCCCCACGGCCGCCGCTCGGCCCCAAGGTCCGGCTGCTGCTGTGCGACGACCATGCCCTGTTCCGCGCGGGAATGAAGGCGCTCCTGGGCAAGCAGCCGACGTTGGAGGTGGTGGGCGAGGCCGCGGACGGCCAGGCGGCGCTCGAAGAAACGGAGCGGCTGCGGCCCGACGTCGTGCTGATGGACATCGAGATGCCGCGCCTCAGCGGCATCGAGGCCACCCGCCGCATCACGCAGGCGCGGAGCGAGGTCAAGGTCGTGGTCCTGACCATGTACCTCGAGGACCTGCTGGTGGCGCGATGCCTGGAGGCGGGCGCGAGCGGATACATCATCAAGGACGCGCCCGTGGCCCAGCTGACCTACGCGGTCGAGACGGTGGCCGCCGGCGGCCGCTATCTCAGCCCCGGCGCCGTGGACAAGATGATCGACCACCGCGGGCAGATCATCGAGCGCAACCGCACCCGCTACGACCTCCTGACCAACCGCGAGCGGGAGGTGCTGAAGCTGCTGGCGGACGGGCTCTCCATCAAGGAGGTCGCGGCGCGCCTCGGCCGCAGCGTGAAGACGGCCGAGGTGCACAAGTACAACCTCATGCAGAAGCTGGACGTCCACGACCGGGGCGAGCTGATCCGGTTCGCGATCGCGCACCGGCTGGTCCAGGTCCCCCTCTTCGAGGATCTGGGTCAGCACTCCTAGACCTTCTCCAGGGGCAGCTCGATCTCGATCCGCGTCCCGTGCCGCCCGGGGCCGGGCCGGGCGGGCCGAGACTCCACGCGCAGGCGGCCCCCGAGGCTGGCGACGCGGTCGCGCATGGCGGCCAGGCCAAAGGCCTGGCGGGGCAGGGCCGCGTCGAAGCCCACGCCATCGTCCTCGACGGTCATGGCCACGGCCGGACCCTTCCGGGCACGCACGGTGACCTTGACCGTGCGCGCGCTCGCGTGCTTCAACACATTCGACAACGCTCCCTGAAGGATCCGGTACAAGGCCGTCTCGTGGCCGGAGGGCAGGGGGCCGGGCCGGCCCCGCGTCCGCACGAGCACCTTCACTCCCGTGCGCGCGCTGAACTGTCGAGCGTAGAGCTTGACCGCGGGCAGGAACCCGACCCCCTCCAGGGCGACCGGGCCCAGGTCGAGGATCAGGCGCCGCACCGATTGGATGGTCTGGCCGACGAGGCCCGTAGCCTCGTCGAGCTTTTCCCTCATCTGCGCCGGCTGCGCCTGGTCCATCTCGCCGGAGATGATCCCGAGGTAGAGCTTGAGCACTACCAGCTGGTGGCCGATCTCGTCATGAAGGTCCCGGGAGAACCGGTGTCGCTCCTCCTCGCCGAAGCTCCGCCAACTCGAGGTGCGGGCGCTGGAATACCCGGCCGTCAGGGACAGGCCGCCGGCAAACGCGAAGCGCACGAGCGCGGCCGCCGGCTCGCTCACGGGCTCCCGGACCAGGAAGGGGAGCGCGCTCTCGAGCTGGGCGGCCAGGGCTGCCATGGCCCGCGTCTCCGGCAGGCCGCGCCGAGCGAGCGCCTGACCGGCACTCTCGAGAGCCAGGGCATAGCCCTCGAAGCTGCCGGTCCGAATCTGGGGCAGGTAGCTCGGCAGCGTCAGCGCGGACAGCGCGTCCAGCTCGTCCGCGGTGAAGCCGAGCCGTTCGAGCTTACGGCGCCACGCGCGCTGGATGTCGCGGTCGTGGACGGCCAGCGTCTCCAGTGCGCTCGAAAGCGGGCCTCGAACCTCACTGAGGAGCGCGCTCCACCAGCCGACTTTCGAAGCGCGGCCGCCCGGCGGTAGCTTCCGGCTCATGCCTCCCTAAGGCGTGATAGTGCGACTTCTAAGGCGTCTCGCGTATTCCCTGCCGAGAGCTGTCCGCCTATCGTGCGTCCCGGTACGGAGCCACCCCAACGAACCCGGGGCTCCCGCTCAGAAGGAGACCAGATACCTACGCGGTGTGACCGCCCGCTCTGCCGTCTTGCCGGGTCGAGCGTTCGCATCACCCCGCGGTGAGGGTTGAACGAGGATGAGGCCCAGCCCGGGCTCAGGAACCACCCCGGAGCATCGGGGACGCTGACCTCGGCACGTCGCCGAGGCAGGAGGTCGCCGGGCTGAGCGACGGAACGTGGCCCAGAAAAGGGTCGGAAAGGTTCGCCCGTGACTCCCTCCTCACGAGCGTTCGTTCGTCGACTGCCGCCCGCCGGCGCCGCCATCATGGCCGCGCTCCTTCTCGCTGGGGCGTCAGCGACTTCCCCCCTCAACGCGCAGGCGACGGGCGGGTTCATCGAGAAGGCGGACAGCCTCGCCGCCCGCCCTCGCTGGACGCCGGCCCAGATCCGCTCGTTCCTGCCCCGCCGGGGACAGTTCACCTTTCCCGCCCCCTACAACACGGGCGGCATCCGCCTCACGAGCCCGAGCGACTGCGCGGGCATGGATTGCGTGCAGCCGCTGGGCGGCTCGTCCGGGCGGAACATCAACAACCACCGCGGCCGCGACACCATGCTCATCTTCCTCGGGCTGCGTGGATCGGGCCCCACGCTCTTCGGTTACGACAAGCGGACGGATCAGGTGCGGAACCTCGGGCCCCTGTTCGATGCGGCCAGTCCCTTCGCGTCACACTCCGGTGAGGGGTGGTACTTCAGCGCCACCCAGCCCACCCGGATCTACGTCTCCGACGGTGGTCCCGCGCTCCTGCGCTATGACGTGGAGACCCGAGCCTTCGAGACGGTCTTCGATGCCAGCGGTCAGTTCGGGGAAGGGATCGGCATCGACCAGGCGCATTCGAGCGACGACGACGCCGTGCATTCCGCGCTGCTGCGCGACTCGGCCTCGCATCGCGTCCTGGGATGCCTGGCCTACCGCGAGAAGGTTCAGCGGTTCTCGTACTACCCCGCGACCGCGGACGGCGACGAGTGCGAGGTGGACAAGAGCGGCCGCTGGCTGCTGATCCGGCAGAGGGCCGCACAGGCGGACGCCGAGGACGACCGTATCGTCGACCTCGAGACGGGCGCCGAGAAGACGCTCATCGGGGAGACCGCCGCCGGCGGCCCTTCCGACACTGGCCATGGGTACCTGGTCGCGAAAGACGCGTCGAGCAGCCTGGCCGCCGCGGTGCGGGTCTGGGACTTCGAGCAGAGCCCGCCCCCGGGACGCGTGATGTACCAGGCGTCATCGCCGGCCGGAGACCTCCGACTCATCGCTCACTCGAACGCACAGTCCGATGTCGAGCTCTCGCGACAGTTCGCCTGCGGCAGCACCGTCACCACCCCCAGCGGTTCACACCCGGGCGAGATCGTCTGTTTCCGCCTGGACGGATCGCAGGACGTCCTGGTCGTGGCCCAGACCATGCTGGATCCCAGCGCCCCGCGCGGAGGGGGGGCCAATGCGAACCTGTCCAACGGCAACCTGGACGTGACCGGCCGCTATTTCCTCTGGGTCAGCAACACGGGCGGTCGGGCGGATGCCTTCATGGTGAAGGTGCCGGCGGACCTCCTGATGGGCCCGGGCTCGGACGCCGCCTCTCCCATCCCGCCGACCACCACCGCCGCCGCGCCCGTCCCCGCCGGCGCACTGAGCCTGGCCGCGGTGCCCACCGCTACTGTCGACCTCGACACCGTGGTGACGCTGTCGCCCGAGGACACGTTCATCAACATCAACGCGACGAACGAGAGCACGAACACCCGGCTCATGACCTACACCTGGCCGGACCACGAGGTGGCGAACGCGATCCTGATGAAGTTCGACCTCTCCGTCATTCCCGCCAGTGCGGTGGTGACGGACGCGAGGCTCCAACTGGCGCTCGTGGAGGCCGACGCCACGGCGGACAGCATCTATACCATCACCGCGCACAAGGTGTTGGGCCGCAGTCCCGTCATCGCCGCCGCCACCGGGTACACGGCCGATGGCAAGGTGGCCTGGACGCCGAACAAGTGCTGTTCGGGCAGCGTGCCGCTGGCCCAGGCCGATATCTCCGCGGCCTACGATACGCAAGCGATCGACAAGACGGCGGGCTACAAGTCCTGGTCCCTCACGGCCATGGCGCAGGAATGGGTCGCCGACCCCACGACCAACTCCGGCGTGCTGCTCAATTCGGATGCCTCCACGCTGCGGGACCGATATCGTTTCTTCGCGAGCATGGAGCAGGTGGACACCAGCCTGCGTCCCTCCTTGACCATTGCCTACTCGTCCAAAGCCGACGTGGTGGCCCCCGTGATTTCCGCGGTCACCGCCTCCGCCATCACGATCTCGGGAGCCGCCGTCAGTTGGACCACGAACGAACCCAGCGACTCGCAGGTCGAGTACGGCGCGACCACGGCCTACGGAAGCCTGACCACGTTCAATAAAACCCGCGTCACGTCTCACGCGTCCACGCTCAGCGGGCTGGCCGCGAGTACCCTGTACCACTTCCGGGTGCGATCGCGCGACTTTGCGGGAAACCTCGCCGTCTCCTCCGATTTCACGCTCACGACTCTGGCCGATCTCATCCCTCCGGCCGTCTCCATCACTGCGCCCACGACGGGTACGACCCTCGCGGGCACGGTGACGATCGCGGCCAATGCCAGCGAC